>DHWA01000034.1 GCA_002412935.1 Patescibacteria group bacterium UBA5194
TGGATAATTTTTTGGGATTATTTCACCATTTGCTAGAGTATCAAAATCAAAAGTAGGTACTCAAATAGGAAGAGATAGTTTTTTTGCAGTAACTTTTAATAGAGAAGTTTCACTACTTGGTTTATTTGGAAAATGATAAATTGACGAAATTTCTTCATTTGTACAAACATAATTATTTTTGATTTCACTTATTCAAAATGGTTTTATTTGAGCAATATTTCTTATAATGTTTAATTTAAATTGATTTAGAGGATAATTTTTAAAAACCAAGAAATTATTAAAAAGTCATTTAAGTTTTCCCTCAGCATGATTTTTGGTTTCTCATTGAACAATTATATAAAATTTGGTTTCAAATAATTCTTGTTCAAGCTTGTATTTGTAGTATTTATCTCACAATTCTTTCCGTCATTTTTGGATTTTGTGATTAAGCATATATTTAAAGAATGTAAAAGTCAATTTAAACTTAAACATCATAAATTTATACTTTGATTTAATAAAAAACTTAAAACTTTCTCAATGAAGTGGCTTAATTTCAGTAAAAACTCAAACTTTGTCTTTTATAATAGAGAAGTTTTCAAAGCTTCTAAACATATTGAAAACAAATTCAGTATTGTCAGTTGTTGAATATTTAAATGGATAAAACCAAGAGTTTTCAAGAGTTAGTTCTCAGATTACGGTTCTAGATTTATCATAATCCCAAACTCATTTTTCATCCGCTATAAGTTGAAAATCATTGAAATATGTATAAAATTGTGACTCAAAAGCTGAGTATACTTCATCAGTTGAAGTATAACTATAAAATATTTCTCCACCTGAAAAATTGATTCAAAAAATCATCTTTTTTCATTCAAGAGTCTTTCAAATATCTTTCAAAAAGTCATCAATATACTTTTTTCATTTGGTGTAAGAGTGATAGATTTTTATTAAGTGAGTTTTATACATATAAGTTTATAGGAGAATTAATTATTATCAAAATTTTAATTTTAATGATACCATAAAAATATTCATTACAAGGGCTATGCTACTCATTATTACTAATGAGATACTACCAATATATATTCAATAAACAATCCATAGAATTTGACCTATCAAATTTATTATACTCCATGATATTGCAACATCTTTAGTTGATCTAGTTTTCCATGATTTGATTACTTGAGGAAGTACAGAAATAGCAACAAGTATACCAGCTAAAAAACCAATAAATTCAACATTATTCATACAGTTTTTATTACAAATAAGACTTTTTTAATTTATATTATCCAAATTATTTATAAAATCAAATCTAATCTTGACAAAGTTTGAAATTATTAGTGTTTGAAAATTATTAGTGTTTGAAATTATTTACTAATCTATCAACAATCAACTTTGCAAATCAACCATTTTTTTATAATATTTTCAATCTCTTAGTAATTTTCTATGTGTTCATCTTTCGATAATTTTAAACTCATCCATTATAATTATATCATCAGCTTTTTTTACAGTTTGAAGCCTATGAGCAATAACTATTACAGTTCTTCACTTAAATAGATTATTTATAGCAATTGTAACTGCTTCTTCAGAAAAACTATCAAGAGCTGAAGTAGGTTCATCGAGAATTATAATTTCTGGATTTTTTATAAATATCTTAGCAATTGCGAGTCTTTGTCTTTGTCATCAACTTAACCTAATTCATCTTTCACCAATTTCAGTATCAACTCAGTCTTTAAAATCAAAAACAAAGCTTGCCTCAGCTTTTTCCAAAGCATCTTTTATTTCTTTATTTGTAAGTGTTTTCCTACTTCAATAAGTCAGATTTTCAATAATTGTTCAATCAAAGATAGATGGTTCTTGTGTAAGGTATCATATGTGTCTGTAATAACCTTTTAAGCTTATACTATTTAAATCCTGATTATCAATCAATATCTTTCCAGAATCAGCTTTTAAAAATCCTGATAATATCTTTATCAAAGTTGTTTTTCAAGATCCAGATTTTCAAATAATTGCAGTTTTTTTACCTCATTCAATGTTTAAACTAAAATCTTCAAAAACTTGTTTTCAAGGATAAGAGAAACTTAAGTTTTGAATCTCAAAATTTCAAGTTTTATAAACAAATTTTTTTCATGTTTCATATCATTCAATCTTTGGAGTATTCTCATATAGTTCATACAATTTCTCAACTTTTACATATTCTTTCGTAAAATCTTTATAATAATCCACTGCTTTTTCTACATTTTTATCAAAAATAGTTAAAATCGTGATAATTGCTAAGAAATCAGCAAAATTGTAAGTTCAATGAATTACTCAAACTCAAACGATCAATATTGCTCATACTTTTAATAAATTTGTAATCAGTAAGTTAATTCAAAAGTTTACTTCAAGCCAATAAATTCTTCTGACAAAATAATATATTATTTTGTCATTTAAAGATTTTAATTTACTAACTTCATTTTCAATTCTATCATTTTGCAATATCTCAAACTTCGACATAATTATCTTTACTAAATCTTTTGTGTAGAGATTAGAGTAGTCAATCATTCAGCTCCTCTCTATTATTGATTTTGTATTAACTACTTTTGTAAACCAAAATAACACTAAAGTTATAGCAATTATAATGAGAGTATAAACTCAAATTATGCTATAAATAAAGAAAATAGAAAAAATGAATGAAAAAATTATTTGTAGTCAAAAATAAAAAAAGTTAGTTAATAGCATTTGCCATGTATCTATTCATTTTTCAATCAAAGCAATAAGTTTTCAAGTTCACATCTTTTCATATGAATTATTTTCAAATAATATAAAATCAGGAATATATTTCTTTTGAATATAATTTTTAGAATTTCAAAAAAATAAAGGATTAATCTCTCTTCATGACCACTTTATTATTGACATAGATAGGATAAAACCTACAAATAATGCAGTTTTAAAATATACCCCGTCTAAATCTCATTTTTCTATTGCAATTGTGATTTGCTTGATAATCTCTACACTGTAAATCCAAAAAAACGCTAAAAAGGCTGAATATAACATAGAAATTATTGCTAATCATTTTTGTTCTTTGATTGGTGAAAAGAATAGTAAAAATTTTTTTTTATTCATTTTATGATATATGCTTATAAATTTATATTTAATATAGCTTAATTTATTATATTTTCAATTTTAATATATAGTTTTATTATAACACTCCTCACAATACACTATTTCTGGTCTTTCTGGTGAATAGGTAGTTTTGATATCTACACTACATTTATCACAAATTCTTTCGTATATTTTTCTTTGATTTTTTAGATTTAATCTATTTTTGTATCTTATGTCATAATGAAATCTAGGAATAGATAAATTATTATCTCTGTAAAATCTTAATTCAGTAGGGCTAATTTTAAAATGTTTTCAAGTTTCCACACATTTTATAGCCCGATTTAGTATATCATCAGGGATATCTTTTGTCTTATTAGGAAGTTTTAGAGCAACAATTATTTTATCAACTTTTGGAAAAGGTGCTTCGTAAGTGGACCATTTAAAGCCCCCTCCTAGCCTCCCACTATAAAGGGGAAGAACACTTTCTAATTCCCCTCCTTTATAGGGAGGGGTTAGGGGAGGGCTTACTGGATAATACTCATTCGCTTCAGTTTCATTATATCAAAATCTTGATAATTCTGCAGGAAAAAATTCTCACCAAACATTATTTTTAATCATTATTTTAATAATCCTTTCAACTTCGTTAAAATAATCTTCTTTTTTATATTCTTTATTTAAAATACAATATTCTTTTCATACAAGTCATACACATCAAAAACAATTTTTACAGGACTTTAAATTGAAACTATAAAATATATTGAACGAGTTATCATAAACATATTCTGAAAAATACACATTTTTACAAGACATAAATACTGCAACTGATCAAATTACTGGTCATTCTAAATCATAAATAAAACTTGAGTCATACACATTACTACATCTTCATCATTCATATAGATTTTTTGAGTCTTGAACTCAAACTATATTAAAACAATTACTTGAATTTTTTGAATTATAAACATAATCTCATATACAATTTAGAGAATTATTAGTTTGAAAATTCATATGAGGTAAAGTTAATTCAAAATTCTTAAAGAGTTGTTTATAATTCAATAATTTATCATAATCAGATAAGTCAATTTCTTTCATTTTATTTTTATATTCTTCTTCTGAATACTCTTTGTTCATTATATAATACTTTTTATTATCAATTCAATAACACATAAAGCAATCGTGACAATTATAACATTTTTTGCAAAAAATCACATTTGAACAATTACTTGAATTATAACAATATTTTGAATTATATATATTTGAACAATCTATACATTCATAAGATTTTTCTATTTCTCCAGACCACCATATATCAGATGAATTTTTAATAAGTCTCGATTCTTCAGTGTAATAAGTATCTTCTATATTATTATTTCAAAAACACATATA
>DHWA01000050.1 GCA_002412935.1 Patescibacteria group bacterium UBA5194
TTAATTTTCAATTTATAGATAATATTATATATGATAAAATTCCATATAATTTAAATGATGAATCTTCAACAGATATATTTGATGATTCTAAATTACAAGACGATATATTTTGAGATATGTATTCGGGATTATCAGCTTGAATTAATAATCTTGAAGAATATTCTAATAGCAATATAAATGGTTGAAGTACAAATGTACAAAGTAAATCTTTTATTAGAAATAAGTATGCATCTAGTTTTTGATTAGATATTAAAAAAGAATATGAAGATTTAGATGCTTGAACACTAAATCCTTTAGATAAAGTAAAAGTTATTGTAACGATAAAAAATACTTCATGAAATACTAAAAAGAAATTTGCTTATGCTGAAAAAATTCCATCAATGTTTAATTTTTCAGATGAAGAATGAAATATAAAAATAGGTAAATGAACTGCCACAAGAACCAGTACAGGAGCAAATATAAAATATAATATTTGAGATTACAATTTTTTAATTGATTGATTATCACTTGCTCCTTCAGCAGAAATTACTTTAGAATACGAGGTTACATTGATACCAATAAGTTATTGAGATATAAAAACAGGTTATTTTGAAAAATGAGAAGATTGAGATGATGAATATGGTGATATAATTGTAAAGACTGATAAAAAATCATGTAATGCAAATCCTGATATATTTAAATCAATATCTAAGAGATCTTATGAAAAATGAACCGCAAGTTCATCTTGTAATTCAGATACTTTAGAACTACCTCCAGAATTCCAGAAAAACTGATTAGATGAGAATAAAAATTGAGTTCCAGATTATATAGATGATTTAGTAGAAAGTGCTTGATCAGAAGATAAAACAGAAGCTATAACATATGCTACTTGAGCTTTAGATCAGGTTAATGAAGATAATGATTCTGACTGAGTTCCTGATACAGAAGATTATACTCCCTCATATGATACTGAAAATGATGAAGAAGAAGAAGATTTTCTTACTTCTATAAATGAATGAGTTGATGATGTAAGTGAGTGAATAGATGATGTAGCAAATTGACTTTGTAATTGATTTTGAGGATGAGGGTGTATTAGTACTCCTGTAAATTGGGCCCCTTTAGCTCCTTGAAATGATCCTTCTGTAATGGGATATCCTGTATGAGATGGGCAAAAAACTTGAGAATGATTACCTATTTTTTCAGCTGTACTACAAAACTGATGTGGTTATGTAAAAGTTTGGCCACCTTGTCCAAATTGAGCATGATGACGGTTTGATGGAAAAGATGATTGAAAATGAGAAAATAGTTTTAGGTTATTTGTAACTCCTACTATTACTTGAGCAATTTGACTAGCTATATGTTTTTGACAAAATAATATGTCAAAAACAGAGTCACCACCTTCATTATTTCCTATTATTTGAACACAATGAAGATGTATAATAGTAGCATTCCCTTTTGCTTGATGTGATTGAACTTGAGCAGATTGAGATGTACAAGAAAAAAATTATGCTGAAAGTTTTGCTAGTTCTTGATGATGAGCTTGAAAAGAAGAAATAAGATGAGATTATGGAGTTTCAAATTGAAGTTGTGTAGATACAAAAGAACAAGCTAAAACAAAAGATTTTTCTTTTGATAAGACTTTCATGTCAAATTATTTAGAATATAAAGAAACATGATCAGAAGTGGCTATGTCATGATTAGTTGATACTTTTGCTGATATAGGTAGATGAACAAATAATGTACTAGAAACTCAACCATTAGTAGAATTGTGAGATTGAACAGAACATGGTGATACTGTAGATGTATCATTTATTGCTGAAATAAATGTAAGTGCTTTAGCTAATTGAGAATTCAAAGATGTTATAAAATTAAAAAATACTTTAATAAATTGATTTCCTCAATTCTTAATGGAGTGGGTTAATAGACAGATAGAAGAAATTGTTACAAAATTAACAAGTTTCCCATCTTTGATTGTTATATTACCAGATTTTTCTTGAATAACAGATTATAAATGGGGTAATTTCTTTGATTGAATAAAAAGTAATTTCAATACTTGAAAAAGTGAATGGAATTCTACAGAACAAGATTTATCAACAGAGATACAAAACACACAAAGTCAAATATCGAGTATGAATTGTAGTGAAAAAACTGTATCTGATGATTGATATTTTGAATGTATGACACTTCAATTACAAGTACAAAAACAAGTATTAGAAAAAGATTTTAATCCATCACAAACAACTTCTTGAATAAAAGCTGTTTATGACTTTATATGAAGTCTTCCAATGGTTAATTTGAAATCACAAACAGTAAATGTAAATGTACCATGGATAACAAAGACTTCTTTATTGAAAGCTAAGGTTAATTTTGAAATTACAAAAAAACAATGGGAGGAAGAAATAGCAAGAGTTAATGATAAACGGTGATCTTTAGATAGTGCTCAAAAATCTGCTTGAGATAGTATAATAGTCGATGCTAAAGCTCTTATAAGATCTCTTGATAAAAATATAGCAGTAATAGAGGAATATAAAAAATTCCCTGAAAACCTTGTAAAATTATTAAATAAAAAAGAAGACCGGTTAAATCAAATTATGTGTAGTGTTGATTCTATATATAAATTATTTTGATGACGGTTATGATCTAATGGGAAGAGATTTAAAGCTTGGGTTGAGTTATATATTCTTATAAAAGCTATATTAAAATCATGGCAAATTATACTTGATTTGTTTGATGATTATGATAAAAGCTGTAAAGAATGTAAAAATGAAAGATTCGATTTGCGGACTTTTATATGGAGACTTGTGAGTATGATAATTCCAAAAATTCCAGTTGTTCAATTTCCTAAATGGCCAAATATTGTTATTGATTTACATAATATAAAAGTATGATTAGATATAACATTGCCTGATTTTAATTTCAATACAAGACCAATAGTAATTCCTTCATTACCAAAACTTTATTTACCAGATATTCCTAATGTAAAAATAAAATTACCAACTCTACCAATACTTCCTTCTATAAAAATACCAGAATTACCAGATTTACCAACTCTACCAACAGTTGAGTTACCAAATCTACCACCACCACCAAATCTACCAAAAATACTTTCAGTAATTGAAGTTGTTATAAATATATTAAAAATAGTAACAAAAATACAATGTATTTTACAAAAGTCTCCATTTGCTCCAGAGCGGACTGCTTGAACAAAAATAGCTTATCTAACGGATAGACAATGATTTTTCCCTTTAGATTTCTTAGATATGTCATTACCACAATTTTCTTATCCATTTGTAGATTCTATAGATGTAACAACTTATGTAAATTTTGAAGTAGATGCAGATTTTATATTGGAATTTGTAAAACAATGAGTTAAGCCTTTAAATAATTTTACAAATGATGTTGTTAATTTATTTAATAATAAACTACCAGATTTAGATTTTTCAGATGTATTACCAGATAGTGTAAATGTTGATTTATGAATGGTAGAAAAACAAAATTTTACAAATTTAGATTGAAAACAAGTTACTAATAAAACTGAATTATCAGAGTTAAATAATTTATCTAAGTTCCTTGTATATGGATTTTATAATATATATTCATATATACAAAACAATAAAGATGAAACAGTATCAAATAAGGAATTTATATATTTAGTTAATAAGTGATTAGCAAATAAAAATTTATGAAATGAAGAAAATATAGGAAAATTAAGATCTCTATGGCAAGATGTTGCAAATATGACTTATTCTAAAGAAGATAAATTTATAAATGATTTAAAAGAAAAAAACAAGGCTAAATTTGATACTCTAAAAAGTATAATAAATACAGAAAAACAAGTAACAAAGGATCAAATAAAATCTATAAAAGACTTTAAAGAAAAAAGTAATATAAAGTTTATAGATAGTATTACTAATTCAAATGTAACATGATACAATGAATTAATGAGAAAACATAATTTGGAAACCGTTAAATCTACAATCAATTTGTTGACAGATGATAATAAAGAACAAAAAGAGTTACAAAAAGATGGATCTAAATTATTAGCTAGAGTTTCAGATTGATTAAACAATTCTATAGAGAAATCACTTGCTTTAAATACTCAAACTACAACTATAGAACCTCAAACAATAACTACTGAATCACAAACAGTATGAGCTACTTGTAATTCTTGAACTGGTAGCAGTATATATAAATACAATTATAAATGACTTTATGTAGTAGAAAAAAAAGAAAAATTACTAGAGGAAATGACTCCACAAGAAATAATAGATGAAGAAAATCTACTAGAAGAAGAAAAGCCAAAAGCAGAAAATTATAGATTATTTGATTATGTAGAGGAGTTATGATGATCAGAAGAAATTAGACATGTTGATTTTGATAATGATTGAGATGAAGATATTTTATATATGGTAAAAAATGAATTATATATAAAAGAAAATACAAAAAAAGAAGTAAAAACAAAGAATGAGATTTCAGATGCTTTGGTATTAGGTATAGATGATAATAAATTTTTTAATTGAGATATTTATTATGAAGCACTTAATAACATAAAAGAATCTGTATCATTTGACTCTTTTATAAATTTTTCTTTTGATGCACCAACAGATGATAGTATAAATAATTTTAGATTAGAATTTTTCTCAATAATAGATAAATATCTAAATGAAAATCATGATGAATACACTCCAAAAAGTATAAAGAAAAATATAATTGACTCATTTGCTGATATTGATAATATAACCAAAATAAAAGAAAAAAGTCAAACAGGTTATACTGTAAGTAAAAATCTAGCATATATAAATGCTGTTTGAAATACTATAAATGATGATGTTAAATTAACAACAAAAGAAGTAATTAATATAAAAGATAGTTTATTTAGTTGAAGTCTCGCCTCTTTATCTGTAGATACTAAGTTGTATGCATGAAGAACACCATTTATATTATGATATTATAAATGAGATTCAGAAGATAAAAATGAAATAACAATAGGTAGCTACCAAAATGTAAAATTTAATGAGAAAATTAGAATATTTTCTGTTAAATGAAATGCTTATGTTGAATGAAAAGATGAAATGACTTTATCATGACAAACTATCAAGAATCATTTATATCTACCAATATTTTCTTGAACTAAGATATTATTAGAGAATGATAATACTTTATTTAATGAATCATC
This sequence comes from Patescibacteria group bacterium UBA5194, assembly GCA_002412935.1. Lineage (GTDB taxonomy): Bacteria > Patescibacteriota > Gracilibacteria > BD1-5 > UBA6164 > Altimarinus. The sequence continues at coordinate 5,156 of DHWA01000050.1, forward strand.
GCATATAGATATAAGATATTATGATTGAACTGAAAATAATATAGATTTTAGAGATACTATACAATATGAATTATATGATTTATGACAGAAAACAACAACTTACATGGTATATACAAAAGAAGATAATGATTATTATTACTCTAGAGCACTTCCTTTTAAAGAATGAGTTTTATGAACTAGATCTAATCAAGTATTATTATCACCTCAGGTATCATCTGATATAACAAAGCCAGAAATTAATCTTGATGAAGCTATAAAAGTACCAATTTATCAAGAATATACATATGATTTTACTCCTTATTTAGATGATACAAGTTGATTCAGTGATTTTTACATTGATATGGATTTAGAAACAGATTCAGATAATGATTGAGATGCTACTAATGATAGAGATTTAGAAAAACCAAAAATAAGAGTTACAACAAAAACAGTTAAAGCTAAATTCGGTCCTTATGAAGAATTAATTAATAAAAATGTTTGAATAACTTTGAAAGACTTAGCTTGAAATACAACTTATAAAGAGGTACAGTTTGAAGTTTATGCTCCAGATTTAGAAATAGATAGTCATACTTGAACTACGATTTCTTGAAAATTGGCAGAAGAATTATTAAATGAACCAGTTAATTTATATAGATATAGATGATGAATTATTTCTAAAATGCTGAATAATGCTTGAGTCCAAAAAATTTACACAAATTCTTCTTGAGCATACATTTTTGATATAATATCAGAAAATGATAAATGATTAGATATAACAAAAAATGGTGTAAAAGTAGCGTCTATAGATGAAAATACTTGAAAAATAACTGTAAATAATTTAGTTTGATCAAATATAAAAATATTATCTTCAAATGATACTTCAAATGATAAATCATATGTAAAAATGATTTTGTGAGATAATACTTGAGATATATATTATCAATATTTTAATTTTAACTGATTATGAGATTTATCTGAAGTGAACAATTTTAAAGATATAAATACTGAGTGAATATATGTAAAAGTAGATAGCGAGGATTATTACTATTATCAATTACCATTAACAGTTCCATATAATCCATGAGTTATATCTATATATTCTACTTCAGATAAAAATAAAATAGCATTGTTTAGTATATTCCCAGATTGAAAGATTTATACAAAAGATAATAATTATAAGTTAGAATATGGTACTTATTTAGACAATATAGTTTTCAAACTTTATGATAGCAAAAAAGATAAGTATGTATGAGAAGTTCTTATGAAAACAGTTGATTCAAATTATATAGTTAAATAAGGGTAAATATAATATAGAAAACAGAATATAGAAAAAAAAGCAATTTCTTTAAATTCAAAGAAATTGCTTTTTTGTTTTTATTATTTAAATAATAACGAAATAATTGTCATTCTGAGCGATTAGCGAAGAATCCCTTAAACGATTTTAGTGTATTTATTCAAGTTAAAGGGATACTTCGTTACATTCAGTATGACAGAAAAAATTAATTATTCTGTATTTCCTTAATAATTAATTTATAATTCTTCTTTCATTTTCTTATAAGTAAAATAGAGTTTATAAAATCATCACTAAAATCATATTTTATATCTGTGATTTTTTGTTCATTTATATAAAAAGCTCCAGATTCTATAGTCTTTCTTGCATCACTATTACTTGTTGCTAGACCTGATTTTACAATCATTTCAAACAGATTTTCTTCATTATATTTATATCAACCTAATTCTAAAAATATACTACCCAATTCATCTTTGTTAGAATTTTTAATTATTTCTATTTTATCTTGGTCAGAGAATAATAATTCAGAGATTTTTTCTGCAATTTTAGCATCTTTTGCTCCATGAATTATTTCAACAATTTTATAAGCTAATAATTTTTGTCATTCTCTTTTTTCTGGATTTAATAAGTGTTTTTTTACTATTTCATCTACTTCTTCAGTTTCTAGTAAAGTAAGCATTTTCATATATTTACTTATATCTTCGTCAGAAGTATTCATAAAATATTGATAGATAAAGTAAGGACTTGTTTTATTTTTATCTAAAAACATAGCATTTCACTCACTTTTACCAAATTTTTTACCCGTAGAATCTGTTATAAGTGGCCAAGTTAGAGCATGAACTTCGCTGTCATATTTTTTCCTGATTAATTCTGTTCAAGTAAGTAGATTTCACCATTGATCTTGTCATCAAATCTGAAGAGTAATTGAATCATCTTTAAATAATCTACAAAAATCATATCATTGTAATAATTGATAAGAAAATTCTGTATAAGATATAGATTTTGTAGGATCTTCAATTCTTTTTTTAACAGTATCTTTACTTATCATTGAGTTAACTGTGATATATTTTCATACTTCTCTTAAGAAATCAAGAAATCACATATTAGTATAAAAATCTTTATTATTTACAAAGCCATATTTAAAATCATATCAAGTAAAACTTTTTAGATTTTCAAGAATTGTAGAAATTTGTGCAGAAATCTTTTTTTGATTATTGTCTAAAATTTCTTCAGATAAAAAATTTCTTTCACTTTCTTTTCATCCCGGATCTCAAATCATACCAGTTGCTCATCAAGTCAAAGCTATATATTTATTTCACCTTCTCATAAGATGAATTCATACCATAAAACCAATAAAATTACCAAGGTGAAGAGAATCAGCAGTAGGGTCAAATCCACAATAAAAACTTCATTCTCATTTATCAAATTTTTCAAATAAACTATCATTTGTAAATTGATATAAAAGTCATCTATCAAGTAATTCTTGTTTAAGTTTTTTCATAAAAAATATTATAAAATAATAAATTAAATATATTTAAAATAATAAGTAAATCAATAATAATTTATTTAAACATATATTTTCTTAAATAGTTCAATCCATTCATCAATACTCAAATCTTCTCATCTAATATTTTCATTAAATCATAAATTTTCAAATATTTCTAAAATAGTTTCTTTTCAAAATCATCATTTTGTTAAATTATTGATAAGTTTCTTTCTAGGTTCTTGAAATCATATTTTTATAAATTTCATAAATTCTTTATCATCAATTTCTTTATGATTATCATGAGTCTCAAAAAGTAATACAGATGATTCTACTTTTGGTGCTGGAATAAAACTTCTAGCAGGAACTCAAATCACTTCATTTACATAAGATTTTTTTGCGATAAATAATGATAAAACGGAAGATTTATTTTTTTGTTTTTTAATCATTTGTCATTCCCTTGAAGAAGGGAATCTTCCTTGTATTTGTTCTAATTTTTTTGTATTTTGTCCAGCTAAAATCTTATCACCAACATCTTTTTGCATAAGTATTAGCATTTTTTCAGGTTTATTTTCAATATTATAAAGAAACTTTTGAAGTATTGGAGATGTTATATAATAAGGAATATTTGCAACTAGATAGTATTTATTATAGATTTGTCATTCCCTTGTAGAAGGGAATCTTCCTTGTATTGTATCTAATGTTCTTTCAAATTTCACATCAAATTTCAAAACATCTTCATTAAAAATTTGAAAATCTGTTCATTGAAGTTTAAAATCAGAATTATTAACTCTATCTTTCAAAATCAGGGTCATATTTTTATCAAGTTCAACTAGATGGAGACTTTTGGGTTTCTGTAAAAGTATTTTTTCAGTCAAAGCACCATATCAAGGACCTATTTCTAATACATTTTTTCAAGTTATATCTAGAGTTGAGGCAATAGTACCAAGTATATTTTCATCAACCAAGAAATTTTGCCCTAGAGATTTTTTGGCTTTGATTCAGTATTTTGCTAATATTTCAAAACTCATTTATTTAAAATTATGAAAAAATAAAAGATTTATTATAATAGTGATTATATGAAAATTAATAATAAATAAAAATGAATAATTTAATTTTTCTAAATAAAGCATATTTTTTACTTTTAATACCATTATTTTTAATAATAGGATATTTGTTTTTAAGAAGAAAAAATAAGATGAATTTCGCTTTTTTTAATGATTTAAAATCAGTTTATAAACAAAGTAGTTTTTATTACTATTCATTTTTTATTCTTTTAGTGCTTATAAGTATTTTTTATATTATTATTTTAGCTAACCCAAATATAAAAAACACAAGTGAAAAAGTGAAAAAAAATGGGATAGATATAGTACTTGTTTTTGATATAAGTTATAGTATGGAAGCCACAGATTTAGAACCAAATAGGATAAGTGTTGCCAGAGATGTTCTATCTTCTTTTTTGGGAGATTTAAAAACAGATAGAGTTTGAATTGTTGTTTTTTCAGGAAAACCGTTTACTTCAATTCCATTAACTTTTGATTATAAATTTCTTAGTGATTATGTAAGTAATATCAGCACTTCGACTATAAATCAAGTTAATTCAAATTTACAATGAACTGCTTTAGGTGATGCTATGCTTATGGGAAGTAATTTATTTGATGATAAAAACAAGGATAGAGAAAATGTTATGATAATTGTAACTGATTGAGAAGCAAATAAATGATTAAAACCATCACTAGCTTTAAAATTATTAAAAGATAAAACAATAAAATCATATACTATTTGAATATGATGAACAGAAAAAACTTTTGTATATGTAGATGATGCTTTTTGAAATAAATTAAAAGTAGAAATTTGATGAATAGATGAACAAACTTTAAAAATGATTGCCACAGAAACTTGATGAAAATATTTTAAAGCCAGTTCAAAAGAGGTGTTTAAAGAGATTTTTGATAGTATAAATAAATTAGAAAAAAAAGAAATAGAAGTAGAGGTAAAAAAATCATATATTACAAAATATACAGATTTTTATTATGTGCTTTTGTTTTTACAGTTTTTGTTTGTGTTGTTACTTTTTAAAAGAGTTAGAATATAGTTTTGTCATTCCGGACTCGATCCGGAATCTACCTTGTATTATAAAACAATGGAAAGGTGAAATATAATGCTAGACTCAAAAATTTAGATACAATATAAGGAAGATTCCCTTCTTCAAGGGAATGACAATACATTTATTAACCAAGTATTTTTATGATAATATCTAATATAAATACATTCTCAATTATTATTTTTACATTACTTTTAGTAATATCTTTAATTGTGTTTTATTTTGGATTTAGAGAATATAAAAAGACAAAAAATAGATTTAGGTTTTATTCTATAATAGCAATTTTAATCTCTTTTTTTATTCTTAGTATTTCTATTTTTTGAATAAAATCATTGAAAATAGAAAATAATAATATCGTATGAACAAACATAGTTTTTGCTCTTGATGTTTCAAAAAGTATGAATGCATTAGATTTTAATAATGGTAACGATACTTATTCCAGATTAACAGCTTCAAAAAAGTTTATAGGGGATTTTATAGAAAAAAATCCTTGAAATAAATATGCTTTAGTCGTATTTGCTTGAGATGCTATAAGAGTTTTACCTTTTACAAATGATGCAGATTTATTTATGACTATATTGTTGTGAGTAAATGAAAATAATATATCAAAACAATGAACTAATTTAAAAGAAGCTATTACAGAATGATTTAAAAATTTTACTGAAGAAGATGATTATGGTGTTTTGGTTTTGATTTCTGATTGAGGAGATGAAACTGATTTAAGTATAACAGATTTTAAAAATAGTGAAAATCCAAAAGATGTAAAACTTTTTGTAATGTGAGTTGGTAGTACAAAATGAGCATATATTCCAATTTGACAAGATCCATTTTGAAAAAATCTTTATAAGACATATAATTCTCAAACAGTTGTTACACAATTAAATGAACAATCCTTAAAAAAATTAGCTTCTTTTTTTGATTGAGATTATTTCTCACTAACACAATTTTCTAGTTTAGATAATAAAGCAGGACTTTTAAAAAATGTAACAACAAAAACATTTTTTAGTAAGTCTGAAAATCTAGTAGATTTAACTAGAATTATAACTTTTATCTCTTTTGTATTTTTTCTGGTATATTTAATTTCTTTGCTTAGATATGGTAAAAATAAAAAATAAATTATTAGTAATACTAACATCTATTTTTGTAATTACTGCAATTATTTATAATTATGCAAATTTTTTGGTATTTTTAAATATTGCTATGTGAAATTTCAATTTTTATAATTGAAATTATCCTTTATCTAGTATTTATCACCAAAAATCTGAGAAAAAATCTCCAGATGATTTTTTAAATTATAATTTATGATGAGATTATTATAAACTATGAAATTATGCTAAAAGTTTAGAATATTATGCTAAAATTGATTTATGATCAGCTTCTAGTTTAGTTTTAGACACATATTATAATTTGGGAAATGTTTTTTATAAATTAGGAGAAAATGAACTAAATGACATACAAAAAAAAGTCGATTTATGGAAAAGGTCTTTACAAAGCTATAACCAAATTTTATTCAAAAAAGAGGATAAAAAAACAAGAGAAAATTATAATTTTGTATTAAAAAAATTAAATGATTTGATAGAACAAATTCAAAAAAAACAAGAACAAAAACAACAAGGCAGTGAAAAATCGCAAAAAGAAGATAATCAAGATAAAAATGAAACGGATGATAATAACCAAACTCAGACTATACAGTCATGAAGATGAGAAGAATATAAAATCTGAGAAAAAGAAAAATTAACTCCATTAACAGAAGAAGAAAAAAAAGAATTAGAAGAGTACAATAAAAAATTGAAACAAGAACAAAAAGAAAATTCAAACTTGTTTGGTAAAAATATTCAAGAAAATAATCAAGATGTGTTTGATGTGATCAGACAAGATCCACTTTTTAATGACTCAATATTAAATCAAGGTGAGAAAGATTGGTAGAAATATAATTAAAAAACAACTTTTTGTAATTTCAAAAAATTAAATATAATCATAAAAATATTTTATGATTATATTTTTTTATGCACAAAACATCTTGAAACATAACATTTGAACAACAAATCAATTTTAAAATTGAAAATTTGCATTTTGTTGAAAGTCTTAATCCTATTTGAACGTATACTTATTTTTTTTATTGAAAAACTTATATTAAAACAAGTATTGAGTTACTTCAAGAATTAGAAAAAATAGCTTGAGTAAAATATGTAAATCAAGATATTTCTATATCGACAGAAGATGATTTAGATATTTATACAGATAAAAAATTAGAATGAGTATATACTATGATTTCTATAGAATGAGCAAAAGAAACATTTAAAACAGTAGTTGATAAATTTAAAGACTCTTCACCTTTTATAGTTTCTATAAGAGAATCTGTAAATAGTCCTAGATTTGGAAATAGAATTATAAAAGTTGATATAGTTAATTAAAGAAAATATGATAAAAATTCTTACAATCAGTGATAGTTATAAACACTTTGAAGAACCAATAAAAGAATATAAAAAAAGGCTTTGAAAAAAAGTGGAGATAATAAAACTTAAACCAAGTAAAAAAGATAGTATAGACGAGATTATAAGAGAGGAAACAAAATTGGTGATAGATAGATTATCAAAAACAAGTGCTTTTAAAATAGTACTTTCTATTGAATGAAAAAGTTTTTCAACGATTGAATTTATGAACTTTATACAATATAAATTTCAAAATAATTGAGAAATAGTTTTTGTGATAGGTTGACCTTATTGATTGGATTATACCGAACTAAAAAAATATATAGATTTTGAAATATCTTTTTCGTCTATGACTTTTCCTCATATAGAAGCATTGGTTATATTATTGGAACAGCTTTATAGAATAGATACAATAAAAATGAAGAAGAGTTATCATTATTAGATAGTGATTCTATGTATAGGATATTTGCAATATTTTAAATAATTTTTTTTATTTGTCATTCCGGACTTGATCCGGAATCTACCTTATATTTCACTATGAATAAGTACTTTGTTTATATAATAAGTAATTTAAATAATACAACATTGTATACTTGAGTCACTAATGATATTATTAGAAGGATTTATGAACACAAAAATAAATTGGTAAAATGATTCAGTAAGGAATATAATCTTACAAAACTTATTTATTATGAAATATATGATGATATAAAAATTGCTATAAATAGAGAAAAACAAATAAAAAATTGGAAAAGAGAATGGAAAGATATACTTATTGATAAAGTAAATATCAATAGAAATGATTTGTATGATGATTTATTATAATAAGAACAATACAAGGAAGATTCCGGATCAAGTCCGGAATGACATTATTTATAAAATAATAAACAAAAATATTATGTTAAAACAAAAAATATTACAAGAACTTGAAAACACTAAAATTCCGGATTTAAAATTTCTGTTTTCAGATGAAGTTTTGGATTTGGCACTGGATGTTTTGGTAGAACTTTTGGAAGAAGAAAAAAAGGATTTTCTAGAATTATTAAAAATAGATGATGAAAAAATCACTTTTGACATTTTTCTTGATTTTTCTCGTCTTGATTTATTCTTTTCGCTTTTAAATCATCTACAAAATGTAAAATCTGGAGAAAAAATAAGAAATATAATTGAAGAATTTGAACCAAAATATGTAGATTTTTGAAATTATATAGCTTATAGTAAGAGATATTATGAGATGCTTGTTTATTGTAGAAATAATTGTGAATTGGATTTAGAACAAAAAAGGATATTAGATCTTTCTATTAAATCTTATGAAGTAAAATGAATAAATTTAGAAAAGGAAAAACAAACAGAATTAAAAAAAATAAGTAAAAGACTTTCAGAAATTTCACAAAAGTTTTGAAATAATTTGCTTCTTAGTCAGAAAGAATTTAATTATATATTTAAAACTGATGAAACTATAAAAGATATTCCAGAAAATGACTTGAAAGAAGCTAAAGATAAAGCAATACAAAAGCAAGAAGAATGATTTTTATTTGATTCTTCGCCTTCTTCATATATGGCTATTATGAAGTATTGTACAGATTCTCAAGTTAGAAAATATTTTTATACTTCAAAACACCAGTTTGCATCAAGTTGAAAATACGATAATAGGGAAATTATTTTAGAGATATTGAAATTGAGAGAAAAAAAAGCCAAGATTTTATGATATAAAAATTATGCAGAATTATCTCTTGTTTTCAAGATGGCTGATACTCCAGAAAATATAATAAGTCTTATAGATGAAGTAACAGGGAAAGCAAAAAATAAAGCAAATGAAGAAATAGATGAGCTAATTAAATATTTTAATTTAGAAAAATTGGATCATTGGGATATGTCTTATTACAGTAGAATATATAAAGAAAAAGAATTTAAATTTGATGAAAAAGAATTAAAAAAATATTTTGAATTTGATAAAGTGTTAAGCTGACTTTTTGAAATTGTGAACAAATTGTATTGAGTTGAAATGAGAGAAATTGTCATCGATAGTTACTCGCCTTTATTAAAGTTTTATGAAGTTTACAAAGACGATAAACTTATTTCATATTTTATAGGAGATTATTTTTATAATCCTGACAAGAGAAGTTGAGCTTGGTGTGATAATTTTAGACCGAAGATGGAAAATGGTGAAAAGGGGCAAATTCTTCCTATAATTGTTAATGTCTGTGCTTTTGCTAAATGAGAAAAATGAAAAACTTTATTAAATTTCATTGATGTAGAAACAATTTTTCATGAGTTTGGACATGCTATACATGAAATGCTTTCAATAAGTAAATATAGTGATTTAACTTGATTTAATGTTGAATGGGATTTTGTAGAATTACCTTCACAACTTATGGAAAATTGGGCTACAGAAAAAGAATCTTTGAAAATATTTGCCAAACATAATGAAACTTGAGATGATATACCGGAAAGTATGCTTTTAACAATGAAAAAACTTGAAAAATATTGAACGGGAAATTTTACTTTGAGACAAAATGAATTTGCAAGTTTAGATATGCATCTGCACAACAAAGCTGTTCCAGATAGTATAGATGAGTTAGATGATTATGTATTATGATTTGTAAATAATTACTCTATTTCCCCAAAAGAAAAAGATTATAAAATGTATGCTTCTTTTTCTCATATTTTTGATTGATGATATGGAGCTTGATATTATAGTTATATGCGGGCTGAGATTATAGAAGCTCAAGTATGGGGTATATTCAAGGAAAAATGAATTTTCAATAAAGAAATTGCAAACAAGTTTTTAGATACTATATTATCAGCTTGAAGTATAAAAAAAGCAAGTGAATTATTTTATGATTTTGCTTGAGTATCAATTTCTTCAAAGGCTTTTTTGGAAAGAAAAGGGTTTTAATAACTTTTTAACACACAAACTTTAAAAAATAATTGAAAATGTAAAAAAATAGTTATACTAAAAATATATACTATTTTTTATTTTGTTTTATGGCTAAATTATTCAAGGATAATATAATTAAAGAAAAGTTACAGACTTTTAATATTCCTGACTTGGAAGAGAAAATAACTATTCTAAAATCTTGGGAAAATCTATACAAGACTCAAAAACTTCAAAATAAGAAAGAAGAAGAACTAGAATGACCTTTTTGAGATGATTTTTTTTGAAAAATACTTTGATATGCAAGTCTAAGTGAAAATGAGACTTATAATAGAAAATTCCAACCAAAAGTTTTGCAGTGATGACAAAAAGCAGACTTATGATTGGGTTTTTTTGCTATTGATAGTGAGATTATGAAGGTAGTAGTCGAGCTTAAAGACTTAAAAACTTCACTTGATAAACCTCAACAAAGAGCGGGCAACCTGACTCCAGTTCAACAAGCTTTCAAATATAAACCATTTTTTAAAGAATGTGAATTTGTAATTGTTTCAAATTTCTATGAAACAAGACTTTACATTGATAGTTACTATGATTTTGAAGTTTGGACTTTATCAGACTTAATAAATCCTAAAGACAATTATTACAATTTCAGAAAATTTTATTATCTTCTTTGTAAGGAAAATTTAATTACTCAAAAATGAGATAGTAATACAAAAAGTTTACTTTCTATAATAAGAACTCAAGAAAAAGAAATCACAAAAAAGTTTTATAAGGATTATTCTTTGCTTAGAAAAGAACTATTTAAAGATATTGTTTGAAATAATCATATAAAAAAATCAGAACTTGATTTAGTATTAAATAAAACTCAAAAAATAATAGATAGAATTATATTTATACATTTTTGTGAAGATTTGGGACTTCTACCAAATAATAAATTAAAAGAAAATATTTTAAGAGCTGAGGAAATTGGATTCACTCCGTGGGAAATGCTTAAAAAGTTTTTTGAGTTTGTTAATAGTTGAAGCGAAAAACTAGGAATTCCTGAATGATATAACTGATGACTTTTTAAAAAAGATGATTTTCTTGATAATCTAAAAGTATGAAATGATATTTGTAAGAAGTTTGTAGATTTATGAGAATATGATTTTGAAAATGATTTGAGTGTAAATATACTTTGACATATATTTGAACAATCAATTAGTGATATAGAGGAACTAAAAGATAAGATAAATAAAGATGAAGAATTAAAGGAAACTAGTAAAAGAAAAAAAGATGGGATTTTTTATACTCCTGAATATATAGTAGATTATATTGTCAAAAATAGTGTTGGCAAAAAGATAGATGAATGGGAAGATGAATTGAAAGAAAAACATAATTTAAAAGAAGAAATTACAGATAAAAATTATGAGAAAAGAGCAATTTTAGTTTACTTAGAACTTCAAGAAAAAGTACAAAATATCAAGGTTTTGGATCCTGCTTGTGGAAGTGGAGCTTTTTTGGTGAAAGTTTTTGATTTCTTACTAGAAAAAAATAAAGAAATAGCAAAAAAATTGCAAGATTTGAGATGAGAATCTAACTTAAATGTGTTTGATACAGAAGCAAATTTCAAAACTATTTTGCAAAATAATATCTATTGAGTGGATTTAAACGAAGAAAGTGTAGAAATAACAAAGCTAAGTCTATGGCTAAAAACAGCTCAGAAAGGTAAAAAATTGGCAAATCTCGATAGTAATATAAAATGTGGAAATAGTTTGATAGATGATGAAAGTGTTGTAGGTGATAAGGCTTTTGTATGGGAAAAAGAGTTTCCTTTCTGTCATTCTGAACTTGATTCAGAATCTAAGGGATTTGATGTGATTGTTGGAAATCCGCCTTATGTATTTACTAGATGAAATTTATATTTTAATGATTTTAAAGATTATATTTGGCATAAGTTTCCATCAAATTTATGAAAGATAAATTTATATAGTGTATTTTTAGAATTATCTTTATCATTTTTATTAAAACAAGATTGATATTTAGGTTTTATTACTCCAGAGACATTTATAAGAACTAGTACATATCAAGATATTAGAAAATATGTTTTTCAAAATTTTAACATAAAAATAATTGGTATTTATGGTAATTGAGTTTTTGAGAATGTTACTGCTGAAACTCTCACGATGATTATTAAAAAATCCTATAATTTAGAAAATGAAACCTTATTTACAAAATATCAAGATAATGATATTATTGAATTCAATGTTAAACAAAAAACTTTTAAAGAAACACCTCAAAATAGATTTGTATATAATATTACTAATTTAGATAATAGTTTATTTTCAAAGTTAGATAATAATGCAATTTTACTATGAAGTATAGCTGATACTAGAAATGGTATAGCTACAAAAGCAGGTAAAAACGATTTTTTATCTAAGGTTATTATTAATAGTAATTATAAAAAATTATTAGAAGCTCCTGAAATATCAAGGTATTGTGTTAAATGGAGTTGAAATTATATCAATTATGATAAAGGAAAATTACATAGACCTAGAAATGAAGAAACATTTTTATCTGAAAAAATTGTTTTGATTAGAGTTTCTCCTAAATTAGTTTGTTATTATGATGATTGAAAATTTTATACTTATAATTCAGTTAATAATTTAGTCTTAATTAATAATAATTTTTCTTTAAAATATATAATTTGTTTATTAAATTCAATTTTGGTTAACTATTATTACAGAAAATTATTTTCATTTGATGCAGGTTTTACTATTACTGTTACAAAAGAAAATTTAGATATTATTCCAATCAAAAATATTTCTCTTTCACAACAACAACCATTCATAGAAAAAGCAGATTTTATGCTTCTAAAAAACAAAGAATTGCAAGAAAAACTCAATTCTAGTCTAGAATTTCTAAAAAATAGATTTGCTTTAGAAAAGATAAATCAAAAACTTGAAAAATTTTATTTACTTGATTTTGTTGATTTCAAAAAAGCTTTAAATATCAAAAAAATCTCTATGACCGATGAAGAAGATTTATTGAATTGGTTCAAACAAAAATCATCAGCTTTATTAGAAATAAAAACTCAAATTGATGATTGTGACAAAGAAATAGATAATATGGTTTTTGATTTGTATGGTTTGGATAAGGAGGAGAGAAAAGTAGTTTTAGGGAGTTAGTTTATTTTTTAACTTTTTTATTTATGGTTAATTCAGATATAAAAAGGAAATATATTCCAAAGACAAATAAAGAACTTAATGAACTTTTTAATCTTGTAATAAATAAAATAAAGTTCATAAATGAAAATTATTCAAGAATTGAAGATTCAACCCATCTTCAAAATTTACTAGAAGCTTATAAAGAGATCTACTGAAAAAATGATTGAAATTGAAATGTTGTTAAAAAATGAAAATTAATAGAATTACAAGAAGCTTATTCTGAGATATTGGAAGATGATGAAGAAAGTGAAAACTATTCTTTAAAGTCTCAAATAGAATCATTATTAGAAAGTATAAATGTAGATAAGAAAAAAATAAATGATTTTATTTTAAAAGTAGAATGAGAGTATTGAGAAAATGAAGGTTGAGAAAAGGTAAAAATTAAAGAATGATATTTTAATAGAATTGAATGACAAATTAAAAAGTTTGATGAACAATATGAAAAAATAAAAAAGGAACTTGATGCTTGAGCAACAAATGTAGTTTTATCAAAAGTATTTAATGATAAAGTAAAAGATTATAGTAGTCGTGAAAAATATTGGGCTTTATGTTTTATCCTTGTATTAACTTCAATGATTTTCTTCTTAATTATTATTTCAATTACAAATTTTTTTACTTGAAAAATAAATACTTTAACAGAAATTTTTTATCATATATTATTTAATTTACCACTTTTTGCTTTTATTATTTGGTTAAATATATTCATCTGAAATAGGAGAGCTGAAGCTAAAAAACTAGAAGAATCATACAAACATAAAGAAGTTATGGCAAGAGCTTATATATGATATAAAGAATCTATTTCAGAATTAACAAATAATGATAATAAACTTTTAGAAAAACATATGGAAAATTTGTTAGATGCTATGAGTGTTGATTCAAGTAAATTTTTAAGTTCAAAATGAGAAAATCATCCTTTATATGATTTATTTAAGAATTTTTTGACAAAAGATATTAAAGATATTTTTCCTGAATGAGAGTTAGATTTTCCATGATGAAAAGTAACATTTAAAAAATAAATATATGAATATACAAAAATTTTCTAAAACAAAATTATACATTATTATATCATTTTTGGCTTCAATATTTTGAATTATGGGATTTATAATGTCTTTATATAATTACAGCTTGATTCAAAATATAAATATCATACAAGAATGAAATAATAATCAACAACAAAATGTAAATATGAATTGAGATAGTCAGATTGGAGAAGTTAATCAATATAATTGACAAATTATTCCTAAAACACAGGAAGAAATTAAAGTTGATTCATTATCTTATAAAGCTAAAAGTTCAGTAAAAGATTTCTATAATTATATTAATAATAAAAACTTTGATAAATTATATAATATTTTTGATAAACCTTTTAAAGAGGATAGTAATATAAAAACATACTTTTCTAATAACAGAATTAATAGATTTTTATGATTGATAGATTGAACAATAAAGCCTCAAGAAATAGAAGAAGATTTAGATGAAAGGAAAGATACTGATTTTGTTATTAGAAGATGATTTAGATATTTTTTAAAATATGAGATAAAAAATCAACCTTATAAAGAAATACGGAAAATGATTCTTGTGAGTAATAATTGAGGAGAGAATTTTTATATTAATTCACTTTTCTGTGAAACAAAAGATTGTTGAAAATTACCTTTTTATAACTAGAATTGTTTTATATAACAATCATAAAAAGTAAAAAATAATAGAAGTAGTAATTTAAGAGAATAATTTAAATATTATGATTACAGATTTATTAAAAGAATTAAACCAATATTATTCAAATATTATAACAGCTTTGGCAACTGTTATCTATATGATTTTTACAGGTTGGTTAATATGGGAAACTAGAAAAACTAGAAAATTACAAGAGAAGCCACACATTGAAATTTTTGTAAAAAGAGCTAATAGTTGGTGAAGTATGTTAGATTTAGTAATAAAGAATATTTGATATTCTGGAGCTTATAATATTAAATTAGATACAGATAAAGATTTAAATTTACTAGATAATGATATATACAGATTAAAAAATCTTTGATTTTTTAAAAATTGAATTTCCTTTTTACCTGTAAACTGAGAAATAATAAACACTTTAACAATATTATCTATAAATTATAATGAAAAAATTAAATGGAAAATAAATATTTTATGTCATTATAAAGATAAATTTTGAGATACAATTAAAGATTCATTTTTAATTGATTTATCTATGTTTGAAGATACTTTTCTACCTCAAGAAGAGCCTATTTATAAAATAGAAAGAAGTATTTGAAAAATAGAAAAAAGTTTAGATAAAATATCAAGATGATTTCCTAAACTAAATGTTGTAACTCAAACAAAAAAAGAGCATATTGCTGAGTTAAAGCAGAAACAAGAGGAACTTAATGATTTTTATAAAAACAATTGAAAACAATAAATGACATTGTAAAAACCATTTTTTGAATTACTTTAAATTAATATAAAAATTAATAACTATTATTATGAAAACATATAACATATATTGTGATGAAAGCAGTGTAAATAATAAAGACTTAGATTTTATGTGAATTTGAGCAATCCAAGTAGAAAGAGAATATAGAAATATTGCAATTAAGAAAATCGAAGATTTGAAAAAGAAACATAATTATAATTTGGAGATAAAATGGAGAAAAGTTTCTCCTAAAACAAAAAGCTTTTATTTAGATCTTGCAAACTTGTTTTTTAGTTTAAATATTCAATTTTTTTCTATAATTATTGATAAATCAAAAATTAAATTATCAACATATCATAATAGTGATGAAGAATTAGCATTTTATAAATACTACTATTTTTTGTTGAAAAATAGATTTAAAAATGAAAGCAGATATTATCTATTTTTAGATCAAAGAATTAAAAAGGATAAAGACAGGATAAAAAAAATGGCAGATTTTTTTTGAATTGAAAAGCAAATAAGAGATAATCCTTTTGAAATAAAAAAAATTTGAGAATTTGATTCAAGTAATCATCTTTTAATACAACTAGCGGATTTTTTTATATGAGCAGTTTGTTATGATAATAATGAATTATCTAATTCTGAAACAAAAAAAGAAATATTATCGTTGCTATCAAAAAAAATATGAAAAGCTAATCTAAAATTCGCATCAAAACTGTATGATGAAAAATTCAATATATTTAAGATAAGATTGGATTAATATGGGATCAAATTTTCCAAACTTGGTTGAGTTTGAATCTGAGGATAAGTACTTGGAATTATTTATATCAGAATATATAGAGAAAAAATTCACAACTCATGATTGAAAAAATATTAGAGTTCAAAAGGGGCATTTTTATCATATTTTTTACAGAGATAAAAATAAGCCAACCAAATATTTTGATAAATGGTTAGCTAGAAGAATTTTACATATTAAATCAATAATTGAGTTATCTTCTCAATCAATAGAAATATATGAGTGATTTAATATAAAAAGTAGAAGAAATGAAAGGTATTATGTATACGTTTATTGAAAGATATGTATATTTTTGTGAGAGGAAAGAATATCATGAGATTATTATATAATTACTGCATATCAAAAAAATAATAGGGATTTAGATAAGTTAAGGAAAAATAAACAAATAAAAAGGATTGTTTAATAAGTCTAAACAATCCTAAAAGAAAAACTCTGGCAACAGATAAGCCTATGGCAAATCTCCCTGTTTCAGTATTCCATTAACGGAAACACTAATATTATATAGTATTATTCAATATATACAAATTATATTAAAATTGTTATTAAATAGAGATAAATTAAGTCATGGATATCCAATTAAATTATTGTTAAATTAATAAAAATAATAATTTATGTACAAATATTTTGTACATAAATTATTATTTTTACCTTTATTATAGTAAAAACAGGTATATACTTTATTAATTTATTAAGGATAATATTTATTATTTATTTGCATTTTTAAATAAAAAGTATATAATGAGAGTATATTTAAATTGAATCATATAAACTATGGAAAAAGAAGAAATCAAAAACTTAACTTGAACATTTGAATCTTTTGTAAATACAATGGATAATTGAATAGAATTTTGGTTTGCAAGAGATCTACAACATCTATTATGATATACAAAATGGGATAATTTTTTAAATACTATTTCTAAAGCAAAAACTGCGGTAGAATCATCAAATGAAGATATATCTAATCATTTTGCCGATGTCAGCAAAACGATACAAATGCCTAAATGAGCGAAAAAAGAGATACCTGATATAATGCTTACTAGATATGCTTGTTATCTAATAACAATGAATTGAGATACTACCAAGTCTGAGATTGCTTTTGCTCAACAATATTTTGCAATACAAACCAGGAAACAAGAACTTGTAGAACAAAAAATGCTCGATTTTGAAAGATTAAATGCAAGGAAAAAACTTACTACCACAGAAAAAGAATTTCAAGAATTGGCTTATGAAAGATGAGTTGATTGAGTTTGAATTTGAAGAATTAGAAGTAAATGAGATACTGTATTGTTTTGATGAAAAACTACATGAGAAATGAAAAAGAAATTGTGAGTTAAATCAGGACCACTAGCCGATTTCTTACCTACAGTTACAATTAAAGCAAAAGATTTAGCAACAGAAGTTACAAATCACAATATGAAACATAAATGACTTTATTGAGAAAATCAAATAACTTACGAACATATAAAAAATAATGTATGAGTTAGAAAATATCTTGAGGAAAGTTGAATAAAACCAGAGGATTTACCGGCTGAAGAAGATTTAAAAAAGATTGAGAGAAAAATAAAAAATGGAGTAAAGAACTTAAGTAAGAAGTAGTTTTTTAAAGAATTATGAGGCTAATAAATAAAACAAAAGATTTTTACTTACATTATATATTATTTAAATTCAAATTGTAATGAAAAATAAAGTAATTTTATACAAAAACGATAATTGAATACTAAAAATATTGGTAGAAAATGAAAATGTTTGGATGAATCAAGAACAGATTTGAGAGTTGTTTTGAAAGTCTCAAAAAACTATTTCAGAACATATTAATAATATTTATGAAGATTGAGAGCTTAATGATGCATTAACAATGCAAAAGATAAGTAATTCCGGAATTTCCGGAAATACCTTTGTTAAGCCCACTAATTATTATAATCTTGATATAATTTTTGCAGTTGGTTATAGAGTTAGGTGAAGTGAAAAAGCTATAGCATTTAGAAATTGGGCTACATCTATTTTAAAGGAGTTTTCTATGAGATGATTTGTTATGGATGATGAAAGATTAGAAAATGGAAATACTCTAAACTGAAAATTAGATTTTGATAATCTTTTAAAAAGAGTAAGAGAAATAAGATTTTCAGAAAAACAAATTTATGAAAAAATCAAAGATTTGTTTACTATTTCTCTTGATTATGATCCAAAAAGTCAGATAACGAAAGATTTTTTTGCAAAAATTCAAAATAAATTTGTCTATGCAATTACAGGACATACAACAGCAGAGCTTATAGTTAAAAGAGTTAGTTCAGAAAAACAAGCACTTTGAATGCAATCAGTAAAAAAAGAAATAATTACCAAAAAAGAAGCAATAACAGGGAAAAATTATTTACTAGAAAAAGAATTAAAGCAATTATATTTACTGTGTGAACAATTTTTTTCATTTGCTGAGTTACAAGTTTCTCTTGAAAGAGAAATAAAAATGCAAGATTGGAGTAATTATTTAGATGATATTTTAAAGTTAAACAAACTTGAAGTTTTAGCTTGAAAATGAAAAGTAAGTGCTGATAAAATGGAAGAAATCGTTGAGAAAGAAATTATAAAATATCAAGAAAAATGGGGAAGTTTGGATATTTATATTGATACAATTAAAGAGATAAAGAATTTAAATTAGTTATACATTATTTAAGATATAATATAAAAATATAAAAAAATAAAAAATTCTTTTGACAAATTAAATTTATTTAATAGAATACCATCACTTTTTGTGAAATATCTGTATAAGTTCGCTTTAGGAGGTTAAGTTAAACTGCTTTATTTAATAAGGACAAGTTTAACCTCTAACTTATTTTTTAATAAAAATTTTATGCCTTGATTGATAGCTAAAAAACTAGAAATGACAAGGGTAATTAAAGAATATAAATTTATTCCTATTACTTTATTGCAAATACCAGTTTTAAAATTAGTTGCTAAAAAAACTATAGAAAAAGATTGATATAGTGCTTTTTTAGTTTGAGTTGAAAAAAAATGAAAAGAGATAAAAATAAAAGAATGAAAAATGTCTTTAGATTTGTCATGTTTTGATGATATGAAAGAATTTGAATGTGATGAATCTGAATTAAGTAAATTTAATATATGAGATGAATTTGGTGTAGATTTATTAGAATGATTAGAAACTGTTTCTATAGAATGAATATCTAAATGAAAATGATTTGCTTGAGCAATGAAAAGATGGAATTTTTCTGGGGGTCCATGAAGAGTATGATCTAAATTTCATAGAGCATTATGATCTATTGGTACAAGAAAACCTAGAAGAACAAAACCAGGTAAAAAAATGCACGGGCATATGTGAAATGAACAAATTACAATTAGAAAAGTTTATGTGGAAGTGATTAATAAGGAATTAGGTGTAATTTGAGTTAGATGATGAGTTCCTGGATGAAGAAATTCTTTAGTGAAAATAATTTTTTAAATTAATTTAATAATATTATAAATGATGGAAACAAAACTTTTTAATCAAGAATGAAAAGA
>DHWA01000047.1 GCA_002412935.1 Patescibacteria group bacterium UBA5194
CTACATTATCTATATAAAATCTCAAGAAATCAGCACCAGCTTGTGATGATACATTGTAATAAAATTCTACAGTTCAAGTTGCAATAAAAGTATTAGTTATTTCAAAACATGATTGCGTGTTTGGTAATCATCAATTATTACTTTCTATAGAATATAATTTTTCATATGGATTAGTTGTAAGTCTTGACCAATTTCATGATGTTACAGTATATTTACCTGGAGTTTCAAAATCAATTATAGAGTTTATAGTTTCTCAGATATTATTAATAAAAATATCAAATTGTTTTTGATATAATCATCAATGTCAATCATTAGTTTGAATCCTTACAGTATAATTACTTTTTATCTCATAATCAGGTGATTCATTTATTTTTAATATATTTCAAGAAAGTGTGAAGCTTCAATTATCTGTATCTCAAAATCCAGTTACAAAAGAATAAGTGTGAATATCTCACAAATCAGCATCAGTTGTTGTAATAATTCATATAGTACTTCATGAAGCAACATTTTCATTTATAGTATTATTTGAAAGAGTTATATTTGTTGGGATATTATTTGATGATGTAAGTGAAACTAATGTAAATCTTTGTAAATTTGATAAATTTATACCTGATATTTGCCAAATAGTTCATGATGTATTTGTCATAACTAAAGGAGTTTCATCTGAAAGACTACCATTGATATTAGAATCATAGATAAAATAGTAATTACTTCCTGTACTAAGTAACGGTACATCAAATCATGAATTTGCTACATCAAAATCAAGTGATACAGTTCAAACATCACCTACTTCTTGTATTTTCCATTTACGAACAAGTAAGTCATATCAAGTTGGAGCTCATATACTTGTCCATGCATTTCATCAAGCATCATTTGAAATTGTAAAAAATTCTTTATTTGCTATATCAACATAAGTAGGAGTCATATTTGTTCATTCTCAAAGAGCAGTAAGAGTTATAATTCAATCACTGTTCATAGATCTAGATTTAACTTGACCAAAATCACTTCAATCATCTCTTCACACACCAAATATCCCATTTATAAAAGTTAGATCAGATCAAGTTGACCACATTAGAGTAGTTCAATCTGAAGCTATGTAATTTTGTGTTCATCAATTTAGAGTAATACCATATTTTAAAGCCAAATATGATTCAATCTTTTGCCTATCTATATCACTAACTCTAGAACTATAATTTATTATTTCAGCTATTTTTCAATTATATGGAAATGGATTAGCTCAATCAAGAGTCATTCATATTCTATAATCAGCAGTAGTTAATGTTTGATAAGTATTAGCTACGAAATTATCTATTTTTAATCATTTCTCATATATATCTGTACCATCTGCTGAAGAATTTTCATTAAATCACATAAACATAGGCCTATTTGCTTCATATGAATATGCTCAAATCTGAGCTGACCTCCGGTTTACACTAGATCAAAGTGCATGTGTTATAACCTCATCATTCATAGCTACAGTAAAAGCTCCAAGTACACCTCAAGCAAATGATAATCAACAAGTTCAAGAACTCAAAATTCAAGAATTACAATCCCAAGCAAAAGGAACTTGACCTGCAACAGTTCAATCAATTTGATTATTTGGAACAACTACAATAAAATAACTTTTTGAATTTCATCAATTATTAAGATTTTCTAGATATTGTGATCAATCAAAATTTACATAAGGATTAAAATTTATATTTCAAGTAGTAGTATTATTTAAATAAGTTGGAGAAACTCATCATCAAGCATCATATCAATTTCATGATTGATCAGCCCAAGAAGTAAGAGCTGCTAAATCTGTAGTTGTACTTGTTCATTTATTTGCTTTTAACCAAATTGATAAATTTGTAGAAACTCAACCTGGAGTTGGTGGACTAGTTGAAGTTACAGTTATAGCATCTAATTCTACTTTTTGAGTTCAATTTGATGTAAAAAATGCTTTAAATGTAAATAAACCCGTTCATCAACCGAGAGCATTAAATGTTGTTAAATTTGAATTTATTGAAGTTGCTGAAGTAGAATTAGCAACTCATCAGGTTGTAGCAGTCCGTGTTGTTCAATTAAGATAGTACCAAGTTGTTCAATTATTTTTTGAAATCTGATAAGTTATGGTTCATTGATTTCAAGCTCATAAAATTTCAGTAAAACTTAATAAACTTTGAGATACTCCATAATCAAAAGATGTTGCTGGGGATAAATAAGGACTAGTAGTATCATACATAAATCTAAGTATTTCAAGAGCATCACTAGTATAAGATGCTACATAGATTAAATCTCATATTTTAAAAAGTCAATCTGCTCAACTTAAAAGAGGATTTGCCGCATTATGTAATATTTTTGTAACATATATAGGGATAGTAGGATTTGATATATCAGCAACATTTATAGCATTTGAAGTATATCAAGCAATAAATAATCTGTTATTATCTACATCTAAGTCTCTAGGTCAATTTATAGAATAACTTCATCAAGATATATTTGTAACTGCCACAGGAGCTGTAGGATTGGATATATCTATAACTCTAACAGAATTATTTAAATATGCTGAAACATATACATAATTTCATGAGATTGCTATATCACGAGCTCAATTTAAATTTGTTGAATCACGAAGCTGAGTTACATAAGTAGGAGTTGTCGGAGTTGATATATTTATAACAGATAATGCATCTCTATTATAAGCTGAAACATATGCATAATTTCCAGATATTTTTATTTCACTAGCTCAATTCATATTTGTTGTTTGTCTGTATGTTCAAACTATACTTGGAGATGCAGGGTTTGTTACATCTACAACTTGAAGTGCATCATATGTAAAAACGGCTACATAAAGATAATTTCATACTTTTGTAATTCATCTAGCTCAAGCCAAAGTTGTAGCATTATAAACTTGTCCTGCTGCCGTTGGAGCTGCTGGATTTGTTACATTGATTATTTGTACTGCATTTCAAGTATATGAAGTAACATAAAGATAATTACCTTCTTTTACTATTCATGAAGCTCAAGCAAGTCTAATAGTTCATCAATTATCAATAATAGATCAAACCAAAGTTGGTGCTGAAGGATTTGAAATATTTAAAATTGTTACTCTATTTCAAAGATAACTTGTCATATAAGCATAACTTCATTCTACAACAACATCATATGCTCAGTTATAATTTGTTGCATTTGTTATCACTCATGTATGAGCTAAAGTGACTTGATTTATACTAGCAACTGAACCAGTTACAGTAAAACTTAGTGAATTTGAATATGTATAATCTGATAATAAATCAAATCACCAATTATTTGATGATGCATAAACTCAAATGACAAAAAAAGTAGACAATAAAAATATTGCTTTTTTTATATGTTTTTTAGTGAAATTTAAGATATTATTTAACATAGTTTATTTTTATATTTTATTATTGTTTAGATAATAATGATTTATATGATTTTTCAAAATTTTATATAAAATTTATTCCATCAAATTTTTAGGACTTAAAAAGAAACTAATATTTCATTTATTACTTTTTATTCCCTCCCATTTTTCTATCTCAAAATCTAGAATTGCAAATCAAAGAGTTTCCATTCAAAGATTATCATTTCAAGATAAATATCTAACTAATCTAGTTATAAAAGGATTATGTCAAATTATAACAACAATTTCTTTATCATTATCAACTTTTGAAAATAAGTTTAAATAATAATCTAAAT
Organism: Patescibacteria group bacterium UBA5194; assembly: GCA_002412935.1. Lineage (GTDB taxonomy): Bacteria > Patescibacteriota > Gracilibacteria > BD1-5 > UBA6164 > Altimarinus. The sequence goes on from DHWA01000047.1 coordinate 3,700, forward strand.
TTGTAGAATTATTATCATAAATTCCTTTATCATAAACTATCTTTTCATTATCTGCATCAATTTCTTCCCGAATTCATTCCAATGTTTCACGAGTTCTTTTAGCACTACTGCACAAAATTAAATCAGTTTTTAATTCAAGTTTTTTTAGTATTTTTGAGACAAATTTAGCTTCTTCTATTCATCTATTATCAAGCGGTCTATCAAAATCAATCATATCAGTGTTTTTGAATCATGATTTTGCATGACGGATTAGTATAAGTTTTTTCATAAAAAATAGTTAGAAAATATTTTTTATATTGTCATTCCCGAGTAGTCGGGAATCTTCCTTGTATTATGTCTAAGTTCTATTTATTTAGTAATTACCTCTTACTTTTGAATCCAAAAGTAGCAAAAGATTTAGGGGGCTTCGAAATTGGAGAATTAGTGTTTTGTGGTTTCTATAGGTAGTCACTAGAATCTCACCCCCTAAGACCCCATACTTCTAAAAGTTTAGAGAGTAAAGTAAAAGGAAAAATAAAATATTTAAAAATTTCCTTATCTTTCACTAAGTGGTCAATTGAAAGGTAAAACTCTTCTTTATTATTATATTTGCTATCAGATATGAACTTAAACTAGGGAAACGCTTCAGGGATTTTTAAGGGGATGAAATCCCTTAAATTCTTTTGTTACTTTTGGAATCAAAAGTAAAGAGTAATTATATTGTTTTAAAAAATATTTAACTATTTTAATAGATTCCTGTCTTCTTAAGAATGACAAATAAAAAAAATTATTTTCCTATTTTCTTAATAATCTCATTCTTTAACTTATCTAACCCAATCTTCTCATAACTACTTATAAAAATAGGTTTTAGCGATTTAAATCTATTTTTTAAGTCCTTTAATTCTTTAACAGTCAATAAATCAATTTTATTAAATACATAAAGTTTTGGTTGAGTAGCTTTTATAGATTCAAGTATATCATCAACAACTTTGATTTTCTCCTCTACTTTCTTATCACTTGCATCAACTACATGCAAAAGTAAATCCGATTCTATACTATCTTCAAGTGTTGAAGCAAATGCTTTTATAAGATCAGGTGGTAAATCTCTTATAAATCAAATAGTGTCATTTAGTAAAATTTCTGTTCATTTAGTATAACTATATTGTCATTCCGGACTTGATCCGGAATCTATAAACTCACCAGAACTTATAGAAATCTCTTTTGAATCATAAGTGTTTTTTAAACTTTCTACCTTACTAGAGATTCCCGAGTCTAGCTCGAGAATGACAGAATGTGGTATCCACATTTTCCCAACTGAAGTTCAAAGAGTTGCAAAAAGTTTATCTTCACTTAATACTCATTTACCTGTCAATGCATTTAGGAGACTTGATTTTCAGGCATTTGTATACCCTACTATCCCAACAGTAAAAAATCATTTTTTCTTTCTTCATTTTCTGTGTTCTTCTCTTACATGAGCATATTTTTCAAGTTCTTTTTTTATATTATCTTCCATACTTCTTAGATGTCTTTTCATTATTTCTGTATTTGTTTCTCATTTTCATCTTGCAAGTTTACTTCATCATCATTGTCTTGATAATTCCATACCCATACCAAATAGACGAGGTCACATATGTTTTATTGAAGCCAATTCTATTTGCAATCTACTTTCTGTTGTTTTTGCATTTTTTTCAAAAATTTTCAATATCAAATCAACTCTATCCCAAGCTTTAGCTCAAATTGATCTCAATTTTTCATTTACTTTATGGATTTGATGAGGTTTTAGAATATTTCAAAAAATAAGTAAATTTGCTCATTCTATTTTCATTTCTTCTATTATTTCATCAAGTTTTCAACTTCATATGTAAGTATTGTAATCAGGAACTCATCTTTTTTGAATATGTTTAATTATAACTAGTCAACCATAAGTTAAAACTAGATTTTCTAGTTCTACTATTCTATCTTCCATATTTTCACGAGCACAACAAGTCGGTATGATATCTGCTATAAAAACTTTTAGTGTTTCTTTTCCATATCATACTTTTGCTTGGATTTGTTCAAGTTCTCTATCTGATTTTATTCTTGGCATTTTTATAAAAATTACAATTTATAAATCTATGATAATTATTTTTAAGATTTTTCAACTTATATTATTTATTTTTTTCTTACAAATACTTTTTCAAAATACTATGTTTATATCATACTCCTAAAATAAAAGGGAAAAAATTATTTACAATGTAGATAATTGGAATAAGTAAAATTACTGTAATAATAAATTGAGTAAATCAAAATAAATATGGTACTTCAAAATTAATTAATGATAAAAAATGTTGTTCAAGTGGTATCTTTATCCACTCAAATCATAAAATAATTATAGAATTTTTTCAGAAAAAAGATAAAATACTGTTTTCTCAAATAAGTTTTGAAATAATTAAGAAAGTAATAAATCAAAGCAAAGAATTACTTAAAAATAGAAAATAATTTCAATAATTATTAATTGAGATATTTGTATGATTTAAAAAAGGCAAATGAACCAATAAAATTAAAATAACTAATCATAAATACCTAAAATCAACTTTTTCTGCAAAGTTTTTTATTTTTTTCTTAAAAATATTTCAAAAAGTATAGAAAAGAAGCATCATAAAAGATATTTCTATTCCCCATGGAAGTCTAAAAATAGTAATTTTACTTTCGAAATAAACAATTAGAGATAGTAAAAAAACTATTATTATTTTTACGATTTTTGATTTTACCATTTTATTTAAAACAAAATAATAAATACTAGTAAAAAATAAAGCAGTCAAAAACCAAGTTGATATATTTCAGATATTAAATCATCAAGTATTATTAAAAATCCCTCAATTATCACCTAGATAATCCCCATATAATACTCAAACAGAAAAATCAGTTATTCTAGTCCCACTAAATTCTCAAAAAAATTTATTTATAGCAAAATGAATTATATTGAAAGCAAAAAAAGGTATTATAAGCCTAAAATTTTTACTTTTTATAAATTTTGTGAAA
>DHWA01000027.1 GCA_002412935.1 Patescibacteria group bacterium UBA5194
TGTATTTTTTTATTAAAGTTGTTTCAAGTATCAAGCTTTCTTTTTCATTGTTTACTACTATTGTTTTTATATCTTTTATTTCGCTAACCATCTTTTTTTTACCAAAATTTAGCTTTGTTTTTGAGTTAAAATATGAATTAACACGATTTAAAAGATTTATACTTTTTCAAACATAAATAATCTTTCAATCTTTGTTGAAAAACTGGTATATTCAAGGCGATTTTGGGATAGAAGATAACATTTTAAAATTCTAAAAATTAAAATATTTTAAATTATTATATTTTTATTTTTAAAAACTCAATAAAATTTGTGATTTTTTGATTATACTGACAATTTATGTTAAAATTATTAGTAATTATAATTTTTATTTACTTTATATGTCTGAATTTGCTTTACAAAATGTTGATAAAAATTCTGAAGGGATAACCCATAAAGTTTGAGTAGAAGAATGGCATATAAAGAATTTGCTTGAATCTATATCAAATTTGTTAGAACAGAATCATAATAATTGAAGTATATCTGAAGAAGAATATATAAAACAAAGAAATGAAATAATAAAACTGTTTAATGAACAAAATCTAGAAAGAAGTCTGTTGATAAAAAAATATAAGGAACTTGAATCATTGGTATTAAAAAAATCTGAAAATGAAAGAAAAGAGTGATGAGAGGATTCTTTTATTGTCAATATGTTTAAGTGATGATTATATAAGGTAATTTCAATTGATAAGGATTTAGAAAAGAATGATCCAATGCAAAATTTTACAAAATGAGTTATTGATGAATTAATATCTTTACCTGAATTAGTTGAAGTTTTGATTAGGGATTCAAATGCTAGAAAACAATTTATAGATTGAATAAAAAATCTTACTTGGGAACAAGTAAAAGATACTTTTTTTGATTGAGTATGAAATATTGCATCTTGAGATGCATATGAGACATGAAAATCAGCTGTATTTACTATATTACTTTTGACTTGATTGGGGGGATTAGCAAAATCAGGAGCATCTGTAGCTTGAAAAATAGCTTCAAAAACTATGTCAAAAACTTGAATAAAATCAATAGAAAAATCTGTTTTAAAAACTGTAGTAAGTGCTACTGATGATACTTTAGGCTCTACTTGAAAAATTATTTGAAAACAGACTATAGATTTAACTGAAAATGTTTGAAAAAGTATAATAAAATGAGCTGATGAATTATCTTTATGAAATAAAACTTTTTGAGTAGTTGAAAAATCTATAAATTCAATTAAAAATGTTGGTAAAGTTGGAGCTTTATCATATGCTACGGCAACTTGACTTTGACAACAAGGTGTTAATAATGATTATACTACTGATAATTCTCCAAAAAATTCTTCAGATAATTTTAATTATTCTAAATATAAAGATTTTAAAAATCCTAAAAACATATCAGAATCAGAAAAAAATGCTGAGAAATTTCTATATCAAGATATAGAAGAATCAGCTTTAGATATACTTGATGAGACATATAATCCAACTAGTCCTTGAGATAGAAAATTTCTTAGATTATTTAAAAAAATACCTTTAGATAAAATATATGAAGCACATGATAAATCTGATTGATTAGAAAACATTGATGATGTAATAAAAAAATATGATAGTTATATTGATATTATTATGCAAGAGTATATTGGTGATAAATTTAAAAAGTATCGTTGAGTAAGGCAACAATCTCAACTGTCTCAAGAATTGAGAAATAAAATAATTAAATTAGCAAAAGCTAGAACACAAGTACTTTTTTATAATATTGGAGAATTTTTACGGAAAGAAAAGTGATCAGAATCGGAAAAATTAGTAAGTAATAAAAAGAGATACAAATATATATGAGATTTAATAAATAACAATACAAAATTTAATGAATTTATTAAAGGAAAAAAGAGTATTATAACAGATGATGTATGATATAATGAATTTAAATCTAATCAAATAAATTGATTATATAATAAATTAAATAGTGTAGAAAAGGATATAGATTTAATGTATCCTAAGTGATTGTATTATGATGTAGATTATGGGTCTGGTATTGTAACAAAAAGTATTGGATATAAATGAAATAATTTTCCAGAAGATAAGAGATGATTTTATATCTGATGATATAAGTATAAACTTGATTGAGTAAATGATATAACTAGTATCTGAATAGATTGAGATGATTTGGTTATTAAATGAAATATATATTGAAAACCAAATAGTGAAATAAAGTTATCAAAAACAAGTTTTGCAGAATGAATAAGTGATTTACTTTTTAAATGATATCAAAAAGTTCCATCAACTGATTTAAAAAAAGAAATTACTATACAAAGAGATATAGTAGTCTAATTTTTGATAAAATAAAAATAATATGGTAAAATTAATGTAAATTTATATTTTAATTAAATAATTATGAGTGAAAATCCAGGTGAAACACAAGAATCACAAGTTGAAAATAAAAATGAAATTAAACCTGAAAATAATCCTTTTAAAACTTGAAATTTTTTAGAGCAAATTGGTAACGTTGATTGAAGATGATGACTCAATTTTAAACCAATGACTAGGGAACAATTTAATGAATTTAAAAGTAAAGTTCCAGATATGCCTGCATGAGTTACTTTTGAAAAATTTAATGAATTTTTTTTACAAATAACAAAAGAATTAAAAGAAAAATATTGACTTGATGAATCAAATATTGCCGAAGTAACTGCAGATGAATGGAAAGAATTTAATAGCAAACTATTAATATCAAATAATCAAGTAGATACAACTGTTAAATTTGTATATGAAGAAGTAATTGAAACTAAAGTACATGATGAAAAAATGAAAGCTGTTTCTATAGATAATGTTACTACTTGAATTAAAAATGATAGATTAACAAATGCTAAAAAAGCTGTAAATGATAAACTCGATGAGCAATTAAGACAATACGATTTCTTATGAGACAGAAAAGAAATGGTAAAACTTGTTATTTTAGACAAAATTATACAAAATCCAGCTGCACAAAGAGTAAAAAATTATTTAGAATCAATTACAAATTTATTTAAAGATCCAAGTAAAGTTTTGACAGAGTGAACTAGTATTATTTCAGAAGGTAATTCAGTTTGAAAAGATGTTAAGGATATGGTTGATAATATTATTAAGCCTTATACTGATTTATTAGATAAGATTAATAAAAAACTAAGTGATCATGAATTATGAAAAAACACAGACACATATTTGACATCTGAACAAAAAAGAAAACTTATTTCTCATATAGATTTTTTCAATGATCCTACAAAACTTGAATGAGGATTCAATGCAGACGATATATTGAAACAAATGGATGATTTATTAGCAGATCCAAATAAATTTAATAATTCTAAAGAATTAACTGATGAAGATAAGAAAAAACTTGTAGAATATATGTTGGTCTCAAGAGAACATATAGAATCTACTTTAAATGATCTTCAAAAATGAGATAAACTTAAAGATATGGCTTTAAATGTAGCATGATTAAATTGACCGATTTGAAAAATGTGAAAATGAATTATTGAATTTTTACTTAAAATACCAATTTTATGAGGTATAATTGCTTCGTTTTTATGACTTGATCCAGAAAGAGCAGTTGATGATTTCAATGAACAGATTTTAACTCATAAGACATTGAAAGCTTTAAAAACTTTTTGAATACAAAAAGACAAGGATTGAAATAAAATAAAAGATTGAGAAAAACAATTTGAATGAATAGATTTATCAGCGATAAATCATAATGAAACAAAAAATGAATTGAAAAGAGTAAATGAATTTAAAAATTCTATTACTGTGCCAGCAGAAGAAACTAAAAATAAAACTGAGGAAAGTAAAAAGGATGATAAAAAAGAAGATAAAAAACCAGAAACTCCTACGACTAAACCAAAATTTGAAAAAGATACTGATTTTTGGAAAGAAGCTTTTTCTGCACAATGAATTGATAAAGATTGAAGTAATTTGAAATTTGAGATAACTAATGAACAAAAGAAAGATTGAATTACTAGTGAAGAATTTAATAAAATTATTGAGGATTGATTTGATGCTTTTGAAGCAGGGAAAACTAAAAAAGATAATGCTGATAAAAAAGAAAAAGAAGATAAAAAAAATCAAGAAACAACTTCTAAAATACAATGATTGGAAACTGAAATAAAATGATTAAATGAACAATTGATTAATATAGATAAAGTATTAAAGTGAGAATATAAAAATAATGAAAAATGGTCTAGTTTATTACCTTTTTGATGGTCAGCTATAAATTGAATAAAAATTCAAGATATATTAAATAATCATAATAATGATTTTAATAGTATTTTAAATGATAAGTTAAGTATTGCTGAACAGTCAGATTCAACAAATACAGATGCCTTAACAGAAAATTATAGAAAAATATTTAATTTATTTTTTTCTCTGATAAAAGATTTTTATAAAGAGAATAAAATAATCCCTAGTACTGAAACTTTACAAGTTTTTTTAAATTCAAAATGATATATATTTAATGAATTTATAAATAATAATATAACTAAATTAGTAGAAGAAAAAACTCATAAAGAAAAAGAATTAAAATGATTACAAGCAACTCTGACATCAACAGTACCACCAGTTGTAGAAACACCTCAAGTAAATTAACATTACCAATAAATCCCACCCTATGAAAAACATATTTAAGAAAAAAAATAATTATAAAAAAAGAATGATTTACATATTTAGTGATATGAAATTACTAATAATAACTCTTTCTGTAATTATGATTTGGAGATGATTTTGGAATTTTCTTGACCACTATTTTTTTGAAAATTATTTTATATTATCCAATTTTTTGTCTATATTGATTTGAGTTGTAATAATTGTACTCTTAAAATTATTTCATGAAGATTTTAAAGATTTTAAATTTTAAAAAATAGAGTCAGTTTTTTAAAAACTGGCTCTATTTTTGTATAAGATTATCGTAATTAACCCATAAAATAGCATCAAGATGAATTTCTGGAATTTCTAGTTTTTCGGATAAATCATAGTAAAAAATTTTTATATCTGTGTAATCTTCTTTGTATAATTCAAAAATTTTGGTTAATCTAGAA
>DHWA01000002.1 GCA_002412935.1 Patescibacteria group bacterium UBA5194
ACTTCAAATTACAATTTACATATTTTTTAAAAGTGACTATGATTTTAGATATGCATTTTCATTCTAATAAGTCTGATTGATTTTCTACTGAAGAAGAGTTATTGGAAGAAGCTAGTGTAATGTGAATGAACTTTTTAGCATTAACAGATCATGATAATGTTTCAGATGAATTTGCAGTTAAAGCAAGAAAAGAATTTAACTTATTAAGTTGTCCAGCAGTTGAAATATCTGCAAGAAATCTATTTTATAATAAAAGTCTTCATTTAACTTTATATGCAAAACAAATAGGTTGAAAAGTAAAAAGTATTTTACAAAATACTAAAACACAAAAAATCTTAATGATAAAAGGGCAAATAGAATTATTAAATTCAAAATGATTTGAAATTGATTATAAAGAATTTTGTCGTGTTACATGTTCTTGAAATAGAAAAATTGAAAATTTAAATAAAATGGATATTGTGAAATTTATTTGTTTAAATGAGAGAAATAAACAACATGCAATATCAATTAATTGATGAGATTTAACTATTGTAGATTTTTATAAAAAATATCTTAAAAGATCATGAGACTCTTATTGAGAATATTGATATGAAGTGGATGAGTATGAACCCTCAATTGAAGTTTGTAATTCAATGAAAAAGACAAATAATTGAATTTTATCTATTGCTCATTCTAATTCTACTTTTAAAGATATTGCTGAATTTGAAAAAGTTTTACCCCACTATTTAGAAGTCTGATGAATTAATGCTTTAGAAATAAATTCCAATGCTACCAAAGATTGGGTTATTGCTATATTAGAAGCTCAGAATATGTATTGATTGTATTTAACTTTTTGAAGTGACAATCATATGGTTTGAACACAAGATTTCTTGCATTGAGATTTAGGTACCAAAAATAGATTTATAACAGAAGAACAAGTTCGTAAAAATTTTAATTCTTATAGTGATAAGTTAATTTAGTTTTAATTACATTTGTAGAAAAACAATAAATCCAAATTTTGAGAATTGTAAAATCTGAATATAATGTTGAAAATTCATTTATTTAGAATAAGCTATAAAGACAGGCTTGAATTCAAATTATTTTGAAATTGAAATGTCTTTTTTTATGATATTTGAGATCATGATGATATTTACTAAAAAACCAAAATGCCTAAAAAAACAAAAAGACCAAAACCATATGTGATGCATGATCCTTATTTTTTAAAAGCAAAAAAAGAAGGTTATAGAGCTAGAAGTGTGTATAAACTTATAGAAATGCAAGAGAGATTTTGACTTATAAAAGAGTGAATGAATATCTGTGATTTGTGAGCTGCTCCAGGGAGCTTTATACAGTATATAAAAAGAATTATCAAAGATACTGGGCAAATAGTAGGGGTTGATATAAAACCAATAAATAAATACACTCAAAAAAATATAAATACAATAGTTCACTCAGTTTTTGAATTTGATACTTTGAAACCAAAAGTTGAACAGTTTATTTGAGAGTGAAATCAATTTGATTTGGTAACTTCAGATATTGCACCAAATACAACATGACACAAATGAGTAGATCAATATGCTTCTGTTGAGTTAAATATAGAAATACTTAAATTTGGAGATGTTTTTTTAAAAAAATGATGAAACTTAATCTTAAAAGTATTTAAAGGAGAAGATTTTATTGACTTGATTCAAGAGATAAAACCTAGATTCAAAAATATGAAAGAGTTCAAACCTCATGCAACTCGTGATAGAAGCTTTGAAATTTATGTGATTTGTGAAGGAAAAATAAATTAGAAAGAAGAATAAAGACTGTCATTCTGAGTGCAACGAAGAATCCCTTGAACTTGAAATATGGTAAAAACGATGATTAAGGGATCCTTCATTACATTCAGGATGACAACAAAGTTGATAATTCTTTACTTTAATTTTTTTATACTATTAACTACTATTTATGGCAAAATTCTACGATACAATTCTGTGAGAATATGTGAAAAATCCTTGAGCAAGAGGATTGTCTTTGGATGATTTAGCTGTAAAATATCTTGATTATAAGACTATTAGTTATGATGAAATTACAAATAAGAAAAAGTTAAATTTTCAAGATGTAGATTTAGTAAATGCATCAATTTATAGCTGAGAGGATGTATATATTACTTTGGAATTATATAAGAAACAAATGGATTTAGTCCCCCTTATTAAGGGGGAAGGCGAACAAAGTGAGCAGGGGTATTTCTCCATCCTACACGATATTGAAATACCTCTTATTGAAGTCTTGAAAGATATGGAAATAACTTGAGTGAAAATTGATAGAGATAAATTAAAATGAGTTTGAATGCTTCTTGAAAATGAGATTGCTTCTCTTCAAAAAGAAATCTATAATTTAGCTTGAGAAGAATTTAATATAAAATCTCCAAAACAAGTTGCAGATATACTTTTTGTAAAATTATGACTTGATTCATGAAAAAAAAATAAAACTTGATTTTCTGTAGATAATGAAGTTTTGGAATTTCTTGCAAAAAATAATGAGATAGCTAGAAAAATGATAGATTATAGAACTTATACAAAACTACTTTCTACTTATGTAGATTGATTGCTTTGAGAACTTGATGATGATGATAAGATTCATACAAATTATAATCAAACAGTAACAAGTACAGGTAGACTTAGTAGTACAAATCCAAATTTACAAAATATACCAACTTGAGATTGAATAGCATGAGAAATAAGAAATGCTTTTATTCCTCTAAATACTGATGAAGTAATTATGGCTTTTGATTATTCACAAGTTGAAGTAAGGATTTTGGCTATTATGTCAGGTGATGAAAATCTATTAAATGCTTTTAAAAATGATATAGATATTCACTACAATACTGCTAAATTTATGTTTGGTCGTGATAATATAAGTAAAGAAGAAAGAAAAATAGCAAAATCAGTAAATTTTTGAGTAATTTATTGAATCAGTGCATTTTGACTTAGTAAGATGATTGATTGATGAATGTCAGAATGTAAAAAATACATAGATAAATTCTATGAGAATTATCCACTTGTTAAAGAATTTTTTGATAAAGTTGTAGTAGATTGTAAAGAAACTGGATATGTAGAAACACTTTTTTGAAGAAAGAGATTTATTGCAGGAATCAATGATAGTAATAGAATCATAGCTGATGCATGAAAAAGGGAAGCAATAAATATGCCAGTTCAGTGAACAGCAGCAGATATTATAAAGCTTGCAATGATAGAAATATCTAAGTTTTTTAAAGAAAATAATCTAAAATCAAAACTTATAATGCAGGTACATGATGAACTTGTTTTTTCAGTAAAAATAGATGAAAAAGAAAAAGTAGAAAAAAATGTAAAATCTATAATGGAAAATGTACTAACTGAAAGTATTGAGAAATGAATAATAAAAAATAATATCTCACTTATCCCAATTTTAGTTGATGTCTGACTATGAAATAATCGGGGAGAGGCTAAATAACTTTTTTCACAATTTTCTTACACATAAAAAGAATTTAACATTTACAAATCCAATAAAAAGGATAAAGTAAGAATAATAACAAAATATAAAATAGAAATATGAAAAACAGTATTTCTATTTTATATTTTTACTTATATATTTATAATTTACCATGTTGAAAATACCTCCACATTCGCAAGAAGCTGAAAAATCAGTACTTTGAAGTCTGCTTATTGATAAAGATTGATTTATAATTATATGAGATTTATTGAAAGTAGAAGATTTTTATGATGATGCAAATGCTATTATCTATAATTCTATGTTTGATTTATATAAAAATCATCGTCCTATAGATATTATAACTGTAAAAGAAAAATTGGATGATAGAAAGTTATTAGACAAAGTTTGATGAATAGTTTATTTGACAGAATTAATTGATATAGTTCCAACTACTGCAAATATATATGAATATGCTCAAATAGTTAAAAATAAAGCAGTTTTAAGAAGACTTATAAAATGATGAAATGATATAATTTCTTATTGATATGATGAAGCTTCTACTATCAATGAATTACTTGAAAAATCTGAAAAATCTCTTTTTGATATTACTCAAGTATTTATAAAAAATAAATTAGTACATATAAATGAGATTTTGACACAAAGATATGAAGAATTTGCTGAAGTTCATGAAAATCCAAGTATGATAAAAAATCATAGATTACAATTATGATATAAATGACTTGATTTCAAATTAGGATGATTAAAATGATGAGATTTGGCAATAATTGCTGCAAGACCAAGTATGTGAAAAACAGCTCTCTGCTTGAATATAGCACAAAATATGTGATTAAGATGAAAAAGTATTGCTATATTTAGTCTGGAAATGAGTAAAGAACAGTTAACAGATAGAATGATATCTTCAGCTATGTGAATTGATAGTTGGAAATTAGCAAAATGAGAACTTGAAGATGAAGAGTTTTCTCGTATATGAGAGGCTATGGAAAAACTTAGTGAAGCAAATATATATATTGATGATTCTGCTTGATGAAGCTTGATGGATTTGAAAAGTAAGGCAAGAAGATTAAAAATGGAAAATTGACTTGATATGATTATAATAGATTATTTACAACTTATGAGTACTTGAAATACTTTTAATAGAGTTCAAGAAATAAGTGAGATAAGTCGTGGTATAAAAACTCTTGCAAGAGATTTAAATATCCCTATAATAGCTCTAAGTCAATTATCTAGAGCAGTAGAATCTCGTCCAGATAAGAGACCAATTTTGTCTGATTTAAGGGAATCTGGTAGTATAGAACAAGATGCAGATATAGTTATGATGATGTATAGAGAAGAATATTATGATGAATTTACAGATAAAAAATGACTTACAGAAATTTTTATAAGAAAAAATAGAAATGGTCCAACCTGAACTGCTGAACTTATGTTTGAGAAAAAACATCAAAGATTCTTAGAACTAGAAAAAAATATAGATATGTAAAAGGATTATGTCATTC
>DHWA01000020.1 GCA_002412935.1 Patescibacteria group bacterium UBA5194
GAGGTTTTTTATACAGCTAATGAATATAAATTTTTAAAATATGTCAACGCTGACAATAATCAAACACTAGATGACAAAAACCCTTATTTGAAAAAAGAATTTGTCTACAAACAAAAAATTAACTTAGAATTAGCTGATATTGTAGTTATTAATCATAGTCTACTCTTTAGTGATTTAAAAAATGATTTTAGTTTTTTTTGAAAAGTAGAAAATCTAGTTATTGATGAAGCTCATTCTATAGAAGATATAGCAACTGAAAGTCTAAAAAATTCATTCTCAATTAAAGTATTGGAAGATATGTTAAATTATATAGAAGCTATTTTCAAGTATAATTATATGGATATAACACCTATTCAAACACAAAAAGTTGATTTACTTTCAAATATAAAATTATTTTTTGATATATTTCATACTTACTTAAAAGAAAAAACAAACAACGAGAATTTTTTTATAAATTCATTATTAGATGATTCTTTTTATTCTTTACAGACAGAGTATTTTTATATATTATGAGAAAAAGTAAAAAATGTATTACTTGATATTAAAGAGTCTCTTTTAGATGTAAAGTTTGATTTTGCAAGAGAGATTAATTTACTAGACAAGATAGTAGACATAGTAGACAAGATAGTAGACAAGGATAATAATGATTATATAAAAATAGCACATTATAAAGAATATGAAGGAGTAAAATTGGAATATACCGTTCTAGACATATGAAAATATCTAAGGACTAATTTTTGGGATTATCTAAATAATTGTTTTTTACTTAGTGCTACTTTATCAATAGCATCAAATTTCGATTATATAAAAAAATCGCTACATTTAGAAGGATTTGAATTTATGGAATATGAAACAGATTTTGATTATAAAAACCAAGCTATCTTATATATACCAAAAGATTTATGAAGTATAAAAAATAATTTTTCTTCTGTCACAGAGTTTTTAAAAGATGTTTTTAGTATAGTTAAAGGAAATACGATGGTTTTGTTTACCTCTCTATCAGCTGTTAGAAATGTGTATATAAACTTAAATTTTTTTACTAAATCTATTTGATCTAAATTATTAGCTCAATCAATAAGTGGTTCAAAAAATAAGGTTTTAGATGCTTTTTTACAAGAACACCAAAGTAGTATAATACTTTGAACAGATTCTTTTTGGGAGGGAGTTGATATACCATGAAAACCCTTAGAAAACCTTATAATACATAAAATACCTTTTATGGTACCTACTGATCCTATATATATATCAAGAAGTAAATTGTTTGCAAACCCTTTTTCAGAATATAGTGTTCCAAAATCTATATTGAAATTAAAGCAATGATTTTGAAGACTTATAAGAACAAAAAATGATAAATGAGTTGTTATTTTTTTAGATGATAGAATTTATTCAACGCAGTGGTGAAAAGTCTTTATTAATGCCTTTCCTAAGGATATAAACATGATAGTTACAACAAAAAAACATATTATAGAATTATTAGCGCAAAAGTAAATCTATATATTTTTGATTTTTTTATAAATCTATGATATTATTAAGTTAAATTTATTTTAGATACATTTATATTATATGGATGCTGAAGAAAAAAATAACAATTTTGAAGATTTAAATATCTTCAATGAGATAGCACAAAATTCTTTTATAAAGAATGAGGCAAATAAAATAAAAGAAGAAAAGACTTTTTATGATTATTTGGTTTTTTATATAAATATATTTAAAGTAACAAATTATTTACTATTTATATTTGTGATGTTATTATCGACTTATGTATATATACAAAAATCAGAAACTTTTTATGAGAATTCATATCTAAATTTACTTTGCCCATTATTTTTATGAAAAGATGTAAGTAATTATATATCTTGACAAAATTGTTCTTCAATAATAAATTATAATAAAAAGATAACAAATGATCTAAATTCTTTAAAACAAGAACAATTTAATAAAATAATTGAACAAGTACCTAAAATATATGAATTAACATCAAGTAATACAAAAGAAAAAGAGTTTTTAATAACTAAATCAAAAGAAAGACTTAAGGTATTAAATATAATTGAAGAATTTGAAAAAATGAAAAATGAATATAGTTATATTGATAAAGATAAAATAGTTTGTAAAGATATAGTTATAGATTCAAAAAATTTATTTAAAGCTAACTGTGAAGCGTATTCGTCATACTGGGATGATGATATAGTATGATATGATTGAATAACTAAAGTAAATGGTACATCTATATCAGTAGCTATGAGTTTTTTGAATTACATACAAACAAAATCTACTAGTTTTACACTAATAAATAGACAAAAAACTTTTTCTCAAGAATCTACTAGTAAAGGTTTTTATATCTATAAGACAGGTTTCTCTTTAGAAATGAGATACAATTGAGATAATTTATCATTTTAGAAAAATTTATGATAGAACAAACAAAAAAAAATAGTTACATTATAACATGATTCATATTTTCATTTACTATTTTAATAGTATTTTTAATTTCGTTGGCGTTCGTTTTGTATCCTAAATTTAATGAAATTAAAGAACAAAAAATAGATACAAAATCAAAAATAGATAATTATGAAAGGTTAAAGAAAAAATGAATAACTTTTGCTGAATTTAATGAATTAAAAAGATGATATAAAACAAATGTATATAATACTTCCTTATTAAAAAATATTGATGAATCTTTCTTTAATACTAATTTTATAAACAATAATTCTTGAGAAGATTTCAATAATTTTTTTACTAAAAAAATTATTGAAATTAATAAAAAAGAAAATAATGAAAATATAAAAAAAATTAAAGAAAGTTATAACAAAATATTACCTACATATGTTGAAGATAATTATGAAAATGAAGAGTGAGTTATGACTGATTTTAAGTTTGTAACATATATAGAATCTATTTTATATACTTTTAATTTAGACATACCAAATAAAAATATAAATGTATGAAATTTAAATGTTTTATCTGATTATGGTGATGGCACTGAACCACCACTTGATACAACTATTTTTTACATACCTTATAAGTTTGATATAACTTGAAAAAAATCAGATGTTCTTGATTTTGTATATTTTTTGGAAAATGTAGGATCTATAAATATTAATCTAGAATGAAATGTAGAAGTACAAGAAGATAATTTTATAAAAAAATCATTATTATGATTTGATAATTGAAATATATTTGAAAACCAAATTATAGATATTGAAAAAATACAAATAACAGACAATATAGATTCTTGATTTGAAACTAAAACCAAAACAGAAAATCTCATGGATTTTATAAAAAGAACTCAATGAAATGATAAAATAACTATAAAATTAGATGTTAGATTTTATGTAAAAGGAGTACCAAATTATAAGATATTGGAATCAATAGAAAAATTAAATGAGAGATATGTTGCATTAAAAGAAGAATATAGTAAATTAAAAAATAATAAAGATATAACTCAAGAAGAAAAATTAATTTTAAATAAATGATTAGCATATCTTAAGGAACTAGACTCAACTATAATAACTCTTAAAAAAGAAAAAACAGATTTAAATAATACATATAAAAAAGTTCTTGAAGTAAATAAATCATTGGATATACTACAAAACACTCTCAAAAAATAATAAAAAAAGATTTAAAAAATAAAAAAAAAAATGGAATATAAAGAAATTCTAGAAATTCTAAAAAACTTAGTATATAAATGAGATAATGTACAACAAATATGTGATTACATTATTCTTTGAGCTGTACTTTGAGATGCATCAGATATACATATAGAGCCATTGTCTTCATATGTAAGACTTAGATATAGAATAGACTGAGAATTAAGAGAGATTTTAGAATATCAAAATTTTTTACATCCTTGAGTAGTTGCTAGGTTTAAAATATTATCAGAATTAAAAATAGATGAATCAAGAATTCCACAAGATTGAAGAATAAGTAAAACAATAGAATGAAAACCTCTTGATCTGAGAGTTTCTTCATTACCAACTGTTCATTGAGAAAAGATAGTAATGAGAATAGTAGATAAAAGTAAAAAAATCCCAGCACTTGATGATTTATGAATAGAGTGAAAAAACCTTAGGCTTATAAAAAAAGCAATTGCTTTACCAAATGGGATAATTCTAAATAGTTGACCAACTGGATCATGAAAAACAACAACTCTTTATTCTATTTTAACTATACTTAACTCCATAGATGTAAATATAATGACTATGGAAGATCCTGTAGAGATACAAGTTGATGGGATAAATCAAAGCCAAGTAAAACCAGATATATGATATAACTTTGCATATGGATTAAGAACAGCTCTTAGACAAGATCCTGATATAATAATGGTATGAGAAATAAGAGATAAAGAAACTGTTGATATAGCCATAGAAGCAAGTTTGACATGACATTTAGTATTGTCTACAATCCATACAAATTCTGCCGCTGAGACAATTACAAGAGTATTAAATATGTGAATACAATGATTTTTAATACCAGCATCTTTTAATATAATTATAGCTCAAAGACTTATAAAAAGACTTTGTCCATATTGTAAAATTCCTATGACAATGAATGAATTAGGTGAAGATACTGTGAAGAATATAAAAACAGCTATATCTCTTACCCCAAAAGAAGAGCTTATAGAAAGGGTTTGAGATAAATTACAAAACCCAGTTTTTTATAAAGCAGTAGGATGTGATAAATGTGATAATTTATGATATAAATGAAGAGTTTGAATATACGAAGTACTTGAAATTACTCCTTGAGTAAAAACTATGATATTAGCTTGACAGTCAGCTTTTAATATAAATATTCAAGCTATGAAAGATGGTATGATATCGCTAGAACAAGATGGTATAATGAAAGCTTTAAATTGATTAACAACTCTAGAAGAAGTCTACAAAGCGGCTAAAACACAAGAATAAAATAATAATGTTAAATTTTAAATAAAAAGCAATACACTTAACCTTAATACTTAATACTTCTAAAATGTCTGATATAATAATTCTTGATAATAAAGATCAAAATATAAAAGTTGTTGGAAAGAAAAAAAATTCAGACTTTTTTAACAAACTTAATAATGTATTTTTGTCTTTTCAAAAAATAAAAATAAAAGATAAAGTTGTTTTTTATAGACTTGTTTCGGTTATGCTTGATTCTTGAATGACACTTATCAGAGCTATTACTACATTAGAAAAACAAGAAAAAAATAAGTATATAAAAGATATGTACCAAAACTTTTTGATAAACCTTAAAGAATGAAAAAACTTGTCAGAATGTCTAGAAAATTATCCTATGTCTTTTTCAGAATCTGAAACTGGTATGGTTAAATCAGGGGAAAAAACTTGAAAACTTAATGAATCACTTTTGAGTATAGCTGACCAAGTAGAGAAAATATCATCCATAATTACAAAATTGAAAGGAGCTTTGATTTATCCAGCTATAATAATATTGGTAGTTGTATGAGTTATAATTGTTATGATGATTTTTGTAGTACCTAAACTTTTAGAGATTTTTGAAAATAAAGATGCTTTACCAGTAACTACAAAAGCTCTTATTTATATATCAGATTTTCTAATTCATTATTGATGGACTCTTTTTATAGCTTTAATTGTAGCTTATATATTTTCAGCTATATGGGTACAAACAGAGGAGTGAAAATTCTATTTTGATAAATTTAAATTAAATATTCCAAAATTTTGAGACATCTATAAAAAATATATATTATCTAAATTTGCAAGAATCTTCTCAAATCTTATAGCTTCTTGAGTCTCAGTTGTAGAATCTCTTAGAATTGTTGCTAATTCATTAAATAATGAGATATATAGACAGAGAATATTACTTTTAATGGAAGATGTAAAATCTTGAGTAAAAATACGGGAATCAATAGATGGTGATCCTTTGTTTCCAGATATGATGGTTCAAATGATACAAGTTTGAGAACAGACAGCTACATTAGATAAGACAATAATTAAAGTAGCAGATTTCTATGATGAACAGTTTACAGTTACTATAGCAACAATTAATAAACTAATAGAACCTATAATAATAGTTTTCTTAGCTGTAACAGTATGATTTATTGCTATATCAATTATGCAACCTATTATGTGACTTGCTGATCAGATAAGTAATAGTTAGAAAGAATATATAGAATATTTATAACAGAAAAATAATAAAAAATCTCATTTATTGAGATTTTTTTTGTTTTCTATAAGCCATAAATAATTTATTGTAGACAATGTAGACAAGTGATGTAGACAGAGAAGATATAATTGTCATTCCCACGAAGGTGGGAATCTTCATTATATTGCATCTAAAAAAGTGAATTAATAGTATATTTAAATTAATATTTATCTATTATTTTATAATACAAGGAAGATTCCCACCTTCGTGGGAATGACAATTTAAGCAATTAAGAACTAATTAAGAATAAAACAATTACACTTGACTTTAAGAGTAATATACGTACTCTTAGTGAAGATTTTTTAATAAAATACTATAGATGAAAAAATAAAAATAAAAGATTAAATACAAAAGATTAGAGATTGTTAGCACTCTGCTACTATAACTGTTTATTACTTATTATTAATTGTTAATTATTCTTATGTGAAGATTGAGTGAAAATAGGGTGTAGTAGTTTGACTAAGATACAAAAAAACATACAATTAGCGAGCTTATTATTTTTAGATCTTTAACATCTATAAATACAAAAACAAATATCCTAAATGTTTTGTTGTTGTATGACTTTGGAAGAAAGGAAATTTATTAATCTTTTTTATATGTCATACTCGGGCTTGACCCGAGTATCCAGTAAACTAAATATGGTTTATACACTGGATTGTCGAATCAAGTCCGACAATGACAATTTGTAATTATTAAATATCTTTTCTCCCAAAGTCGTGCACATATAGACTTTTGGGTTAAGGCTTTAACCTTTTTTCTAGCTTTTTAATAAAAAAGCTAATCAAACCGTTTGATTTTATTATATTAAAACATCATTTTAATAAATAACATTTTTCAGATATTTAAATTATTGTTTCAGGGCTTGGGATTTTATTTTTTATATCTTTAATCTTTTATTTTTAATCTCTTGTATTTAATCTAATACTATTAAATATATTTTATTTTTTAATACAGTATACTTTATGAGTAACTTATTTAAAAAAATTACTTCTGCTACTATGGCTTTACTTATAGTTTTATCTATGGTAAGTCCTATTTCAGGAGTTATGGCTGCTTACTCTACATTAGAGTCAGCTAACAAATTAGCTTCTCTTGGAGTTATAGTAGATAATTCAGCTAATCCTGCTAATTACAGATTAGGTGATTCTATAACTAGAGGAGAAATGGCTAAAGTAACTATGAAATTGTCAGAACAAGATGTTGTTGATACTTGTGAATGAAAATTCACTGATTTAGTTGCTGCTGATTGGGCTTGTAAATATGCTGAAGCTGGTTTAGCTAACGGATATTTCGCTGCTAATGCTGCTTTTAGACCACAAGATGTTGTTACTAAAATTGAAGCATTAAAAATGGTTATGAAAGCTAGAGGTATTGAAAAATCTAGTAATGAAGATTGGATGGCTGCTTATGTTGAAGCTTGAGTAGAAGCTGGTATCTTAGATGCTTCTTTTACTGACTACAACACAGTTGCTAACAGAGGATGGATTTTCCAAACTGCAGTTAATGCAATTGAAGGAATGGCTGATGATGGTAGTGATCTTCTAGGTGACCTATTAGGTGACTTAGGTGATGATACTACTGACACTGGATCTACTGATACTACTAGTACTGGTACAGTTGTAACTACTTGAGATTTAACTGTTGATTTAAGCCCTTCTTCTACAATGGCTCAATCAATTCCAATGAATGGTACAGTTAATTTTGGTACTTTCGATTTTACTGCTGGTAACGAAGATGTTACTCTAACTTCTGTTAAATTAGTTAGACAAGGTCTTGGTTCTAGATCAGATTTTGATAGAGTATGGATGGAAAAAAATGGTGTTAGAGTTTCAGGAAGACAAACTGTTTGATCTGATGACACTGTTTATATAACTTTCTCTCCTGCTTTTGTTGTTAAAGCTGGTTCTACTGAGTCTTTAGATTTAATCGCTACATTAAATGGTGGTTCTAATTCTCAAAATAAATTTACAATAGTTTCTGCTTCTGATATAGACTCTACAGCTTCTGTAGGTGGTAATTTCCCTATATCTACAAATCTTATGACTACTACTTCTTATAAAATTGTTACTGTTGGTTTTGATGGTGCTGGTTCACCTTCTACATATAGAGCAGGTAATACTGGTGTAGAATTAGGTCAATTCAAATTAACAAACAATTCAACTGATGATAAATCAGTTACATTTAAAGCTATATCTCTTAGAAATGACGGTACAGGTGACGCTAGCGTTAACCTTGCTAATCTAGGAATATATAGAAATGGTGTATTGGTTTCTTCTGATGTTACTTTTGATGGTAAAAGTGTAACTTTTGCTGTTAATGATCTTGTTGATTTTGGAAGAACTGAAACTTACTATATTAGAGGTGATGTAGCTTCTGTTGAATTAACTGATGGAGATACTTATGCATTTAGTTTAAGATATACAGATGATTTATCTGTAGATGAAACAGTTACTGGTTTTAGGTCTACTATAACTAAAGGTACTGTTGATATGGCTAAATATACTGTAAGTGGATGAGATATAATCTTATCTAAATCTACTACAGCTCCAAGTTCTCAAACTGTTGCTCCAGGAACTAATGATGCAGTATTATTATCTGCTGATTTAAAAGTTGCTCAACCAATTACATTAGAAGA
>DHWA01000022.1 GCA_002412935.1 Patescibacteria group bacterium UBA5194
TAATTCACCTTTTATGAAAAAGATACTTTTTACACTATTTCTTATTATATTATTAACTTCTTGTGCTTCAAAAAAAGAAGAAGTAGTTACAAAAAAAGAAGATCCCAAACAAATTTTAGCAACAAAATTAAAAGAAGAAACATTAAAAGAACGCGAAAAATTTGATAAAAATAATACTCGGACAAAAGTTGAAACATTAACTTGATTTTTATGTTTTGATGAAATTATAGATATATCTTTTGTAAAAGTATCAGTAAATACAAAAAACTGTAAACAAGAAAAATGAGATGATTTTGTTTATTTTAAAGTAAAATGAAATTCATTATACAAAATTACAAAAGATCAAGAAGAACTTATAATAAAAGCTCATTCTAAATTAGAAACTTCAGATATATGAGATATAATAAAAAACGATATAATATATGGTTTTAAAAATATACTAGAACAAAAATATTGTAATTATGTTAAATTAGTAAGAAAAGATTTTTTAAAAGATGATAGTAATAAAGAAGTTTATATAATATGAGCAATTTGATTATATAGAGATGAATCAGACAAACAAATTGCAAAAGACCCAAATACTACTATTTGTGAATGATACTACCCGGATAAAAAGTTTGTAATTTATGATACTAAAAAACCTACTGTTTTCTTAGAAGTAAAATTAGATAAACTAGTAAATCTAGATACATTAAAATTTAATTAAATTATTTTCCTTTATTTTTCTTAACTTTTTTTTATTTTCTAACTACTTTTTTTGTTAAAATATCTTTATTTCTTAATAATATTAATATATGGAATTAAAATGAACTAAATTATACAATTTATATTTATGAATTGTTTCCTTTGTATCTATAATTGCAATTGGTATAACTTTAGGAGTAGTACTTACATCTATATGAAAATATATTTTAATCTCTGATGAAGAATATTTACAATTTAGAGAAAGTTATAAATTAGAAAATTGTAAAAACCCAACTTACCCTGCATCTGAAGCTCAAATAGATAAAGCTGGAACCACAATACAAACTAAAGCAATAACACCTTCTGCAGAAGATATTCAAAAATGTGAAAAAAAAGTAAGAGAAGATGTAAAATATAGTAGAGGTTATGATCTAAAAGATATGTTTATAACATCATCAGCTTGGTTTGTGGTATTTTTAATATTCTTTATTTTCCACTATCCTAAATTTCTAAGAATTAAAAAAGAAGATTAAGGATTATATTTTTTTATCTAAATTATGAAAAATATCATATTATTTATTATTGTTTTTGTACTTTTTTTAGATTCTTCATTTGCTGGTAATACAGATAAATCATGCTTATGAGGTAAGTATATTACACCTTATAGTACAGAATGTAATAATAAAAAAGATTATGAATTGTATGAATGTAGAGTAACAAATTTATGTAATTCTTGTAATAATACTGATACAAAAAAAGTATTTGATACAGCTTCTTATGATGAAGCTAGTACTTATGTAGATAATTCTACAATTGATGTACTTAAATCTTTGCATGAAGTTCAAAAAATCTATAAGACAAATATGAATTCCATATATAAGTGTGTTTTGATTGATATACAAGAAAGATGATTAGAATACATGGAAAGAGTTATATCAAGTACAGATAAAACTTGATCTATAAAAAAAGAATTAGCACAAAAAATATCTTCTGAAAAAGCTAAATTAAAAGCAAAAAAATCAACTTTAAAATGTTGATGATTATCAGATGATAATTCTACTTCTACCCTAATTAAAAAAGAAGTTCTAGATCAAGTAACTTTTGAATTTTGTAAATATAATTTCTATTTATTATACCTAAAAGAAGGTTACTATAGTGATACTAAAAATATACTCTGAATAAAAAAAGAAGAATTAAATAAGACAACAACATCAACTCCAATTGAAATAACTAATATTACAACTCAATATACTAGTATATCTAATGAAATAGATAATGAAGTTATAAAAATACACAAAGTATTCCCTTTAGCTTATTATGCTTATAGTGAATATGAAGATAACTATCTTTTGCATCTATTACTAACATTGATCAAACAAGATTATGTATTAGCAAGAGATCAATTATCAAAAGTATTATGACCTATAAATCAAGTAGTCTACAAAATAAAAGATGCAATGAAGAATTATTAGCCCTCACCTAACCTCTCCCGAAAGGAGAGGAACAGAATACACTGTCATTCTGAGTGTAACGAAGAATCCCTTAAACTCTGTTTATTGATTTTATAATGATAAAAGAATACTTTCCTATAACTCAAGATAAAAAAAATAAAACCAAACTTAAGTTTGGTTTTATTTTAAATTCTAAGAATTAGATTAAGGATTCTCAGCAAAATCTATAACAGGATATGGAATTCATTGATTATCTTTATCAGTTGCCAAATTTTTTGATTCTTCTTTATTAACTAAATATCAATTTACATCAGTACCTCAAGATCATATAAGTGTTTTTGGACAATTTATCTCTGTTCAAATACATGAATTTTCATCATAATCTCAAACTACCATTGTCATATAAGAATCAGTTGCTGTATCTTTTACCGTATAAGACATATTATAAGCAGTTCATCTATAATCTGTTGAAACCCATCATCATTTTTTATAAACAGCATATACATATCTCCCCACACCATAATCAATCATTTTAGTAAGTCATACTTTTATATCTCACAATTCAGGATCATATAAATCCTTACTTAAATATTTTTTAGTTAATGTAATTTGAGATATAGTTCACTTCGCTCAAATTAAAGTCGATGTACTATCATAAACTTTTCAACCTCAACTACAACTTCAAGTATAAACTATATCTATTTCATCTCAATTTTTATGAATTTTTATTTTATTTGATGGAGTTGCTGTTTTTATTGGGTCATATCACCAAACATTTGTATTTACATCATATACATCTAAAGATGGATAATAATTCTTATCTGACTTATATTGTTGTAATGCTGTTTCTATAGTAGAAACATCACTAATTTTTCTTCCTGAAACTGCCTTATCTACAGCTCAACCAAAATTTTGATATGCTACAACTGATATAATTGCAAGTATTGTTATAACAACAAGTAATTCTACTAAAGTAAATCAAAGTTTATTGTTTTTTCTCATAAAAAATTATATTAAATAAAATAACTACGAAATTAATTATATATATTTTTTTTGATTTGCAAAAAAAATTGAATAATTAGCTTTCAAAAAAAAGTTTTATTTTTTAATTTTTGCTTTTAATTCTTCATAAACTTGTCCAAGTCTTTCTTTAAAATATCATAATTCTTCTTTTGCTCAAGTAGAAGTTAGATATTCTTCCCCCTCTTTTTTCTTTTCTTTATAAAATTCTTCTAATTTTAAAGATACTTCTTGTATGTATTTTTTTCATTTTCACTTTAACTCTAGAATCATTCATTCACTATCTTCCTTATATCTTTCAATTAATCATAAAATATCATCTTTTTTATCCTCAAAAAACTTCTTATTTTCTTCTGATTCAAGCATATCTTTTAAATCAGTAAAAAAATTCTTATGAGTTTCTACAAAATTCTCTAACAATACCATTTTTGGATCATGTTTATCATTTGTTGCTTTTTTCATATCTTTCTTTAATTGTACTCATTTCTTAGTTCAATAAAGGGATGATACTGCATTTCATGCTAAATACCCCATAGCTAGATAAAATAATTTTTTCATAGTATTATATGATTAGAATATAAATTACATTTTTAGCAACTAAAAATGTAACAAAAAACTTTCTAAACTTAACTAAATAATGTATTATTATTATAATTAAAAAAAAATTAATACAAGGGATTTTTTAACATAATTTTAAATTAAAATTTTACAAAAATAATATAGGTTATAAAATGTAAACTAAAAATAAAGAAATGTTGAAGTTGTCATTCCGGACTTGATCCGGAATCTCTAGCAAGATAAAACATAATTAAAAACAAAACCACTTAATACTTAATACCTACAAATGATTTACAACAACTTTTCGAATTGATATAAGAAAGTACTTATTAATACTGAAA
>DHWA01000026.1 GCA_002412935.1 Patescibacteria group bacterium UBA5194
TATTGTTTTTAATACTTTTAGGATTGCTACTTCTAGGTATGTATAAAGCCCATAAATGAGAAAATTTTAAAATAATCGATATAGTTAATATAAGCAAAGTTGAAAAAGTAGCCGATTTACATCAACATATAGAAAGTGATGAAAGAAATAAATTTTCTTTTTTCTTATCTTACATTCCGTTTATATCTTATGCAAACTATTCTCTACTTAATTCTAACCCAACTTATAACAAAGTATATAAAAATAATTTATACATAAATCTTATTATATCGTTAATAATTTTAACAATTTATATTAATTCTAACCCAACTCTAGCTTGATTTTTAGTACTTTTTTACATAATTATTGTTGCATTTATATCAGTAGTATTAGTTACCAAAAATAATTTTATATTTATTTATATCAATCATCTAAACAAGATAGAAAATTTAGAAGTATATCTAAAAACTTTTGCAGAATATTTTAAAAATTATACAAAAACTCACTTTGTACCTTTTACAGAATTATTAGCTACAAATAAAGCAAAAGAATTAGCTAAAATTACAGAAGAAGAAACTTTACTAAAAACTAAAAATGATACAAAATTACCAAAATTTCTTATTTACATACCTATAATCAATCTGATTTTTTTATTCTCTCTAGATACAAAATACAGATTTCACATAATAAACTGAATTTCTTTGACTATAATAAGTCTAATTATGCTGTTTATCTACAGATGAGTTGATAGTATATTTTTATTGCTATTATTCCCTGTTTGTTTTGGAATATGAAATATGAGATGAAAACTTGCTTACAAACAAATTTTTGTATTTCATATATTTAATAGTTTAATTCTTATCAAAAATAAACTCGCAAAAATACTGACTAGAGTAAAAGAGACTAAAAACACAGTAAAACAAACTGAGTTTAAAATAGAGTGAATAATTGAAGTTGCTCCAAAGAAAATTATAGCAGAAGTGAAAGAATGAGAGATTATTGAAAAAAAGGAGTCAAAAATTGAAACTCCAAAACAAGAAATAATACCTGAACAAACAAAACAATAATTTAATAGCAACTTCATGAAGATGAGCACTTTGAAATCTTGCAACTTGAAGATTATGACATATTAATGATGAATTAGCTGCCTATACAGCAAGAATTCAGGAACTAGAATGACACTCATAAAAAAGGATTTTAAAATCCTTTTTTTTATTATGTTTTATAACCTCATATTTTTTTCATAAAAATTTGCATTTCAAAAAATATTAAATAATATATAGATACTTATCTATATATCTATACATAATGAATTCCATATATAAAGCACTTTCAGACTGAAATAGAAGAAAAATCCTTGAAATATTAAAAGAAAAAGATATGTCAGTAAGCGAGTTATTAACTCACTTCTCTATCACTCAAGCTTCTTTATCTCATCATCTTGATGTCTTAAAAAGAGCAAATCTGGTGATAGACGAAAAAAAATGACAATTTGTTTTCTATTCTCTCAATGTAAGTGTCTTTGAGGAATTTATAAAGGGGCTTATGGATTTTATAGAAAAAAAGAAATAGAATTTCTTTTCTGTCATTGCGAGGTACGAAGCAATCCAGTAACAATGATTATAATAATAAGCCAAGTTCTCTGGATCGCCACACTTCGTTCGCGATGACATTGTAAAAAATTTTTACTACATTGGAAAACAGTTAGAAACTTGGGGGTTTGGTTGGGGTGTATAGCCTGTCCCGTACTTGATACGGGAATAGTGAGTACATACCGTAAGCCACCAAATATAAATTCTGAAATTCGAGCCCCCCAAATCTTTTGCTTACTTTTGGATTCAAAAGTAAGAAGTAATTAAACTTTTGTATCTAAAAAATTAATTTAAATTACAAAAATACAAATAAAATATATTTTACAATTTAATAACAATTTTATGAAAAATAAACTTCTCATCTACAAACTACTTATAGTTTTATTTATGATTGTAATCTGAGTTTATGTATATCCTATGCTTCCAGATATAGTTCCTATTCATTGGGGATTTGATGGAAAACCTGACAATATGTGATCAAAACTTATTAATGTAATTACATTCCCTATTATAGCATTTATTTTGGTTATATTATTTGCTTTTCTACCAAAACTTGACCCAAAAAAGGAAAATTATGACAAGTTTTGAAAAACTTGGGAAGTATTTCAGTTTAGTATAATCTGACTAATGCTTTATGTACAAATAATTACAAGTTTTGTTACTCTAAACCCAGAGTACAATATAAGCAGATTTATGCTATTTTGAATATGAATACTTTTTGTAATACTTTGAAATTATATGTGAAAAATCAGACAAAATTATTTTGTTGGAATCAAGCTTCCCTGGACTCTTGCAAATGAAGAAAACTGGAATAAAACTCATAGATTTTGAGGAAAAATGTTTATGCTAGCAGGAGTATTATTTATCTTAAATGCAATTTTCTTGTGGCAAGTAGTTGGAGTTTTTATAATTGCTATATCATTAGTACTTATAGCTCCGATAGTTTATTCATATTTGATTTTTAGGAAGATGAGGAAATAGAATTTATTTTTTTTTCCGTCATTCCTGCGAAGGCAGGAATCTATAAATAAGTTTTTCCTTCTTTGTCCTTCTGAGAGTAGCGAAGAATCTCTTTGTATCTGCATTGTCATCCTGAAGCAAGTTTGCTGAATCTATAATACATCGTTAAATTCATAAATAATTTTAAATACACAATTCAATTACTTCTCACTTTTGAATCCAAAAGTAAGCAAAAGATTTAGGGGGCTTCGAATTTCAGAATTAATGTTTGGTGGCTTACGGTATGTACTCACTATCGTCTCACCCCCTAAGACCCCATATTTCTGGGAGATTTTTTGTAGGGAGAAACTATCTGAATTACACTTTTAAATAAAAATAATCAAACTTTGTATCTTTAAGTTCATGACAATAGATTTCATTAAAACTTGTTTCAAGTAACCATTTATTTTTATCCTTTAAATCTTCAAAAGCTTCATTTTTTGAACTTCATTCTCAAATTCAAAGCATTTGCACATTTTCAATATCAGGATCAGTTGCTTCACTATTTGGTTGATAAGTATATCATTCAAAAGTTAGGAAAATATATTTATTCATAAAAAAATAGTTAGATAATAAACGATCATGATCTAACTATTTTTTTGGGAAATGCAAATTTAATTATGCTAATTCTTGTAAAATTGAATCAATTGCTTTTTTTGCTAATAAATCCTTATCTTTCTTTTTGTTCATTTCTATTTTTTGATCTAATATCAATTCAATTGATAATTTCATAACTGGAAAAAATTTTAAACATTCTTCTTCTGATAATTCATGTACTCATTTACTTAAAATTGAATAAATTTTTTTCATTTTAACCAATTGTTCTGGTAAAAAATCTTGTAATATTTCAACTTTTTCGTCCATATGTTTTTTTCTGAAATCATCTTCTAATATTTGTAAACCTGGTTTATTTTCTTCAAATGTTTTAAAAATAAGATTTTCAAATATTCTTCTTAAATAAACAAAAGAACCAGCTCAAATTCAGTGAGCATTAAGTCATATGGATTTTTTAAAATTTTCTAGATCATTTTTAGGTAAAATTTTATCATATTTTTTTCATAATTCAGCAAAATTTATATCAGCTAATGATGGATATTGTCATATCTTAGTAATTGTTTCATCAGTAATATAAACATAAAATTGTATTTCATCATTATTTTTTCTTTTACAAGTCAAAGAAATATTTTTATATCATTTAACTTGAGTATATTGTTGGTAATATTTAGAATAAATTTTATTACTTCTAATATATAAATCTCATCATAATTCTATCGAGTAAGTAGTATCAATATGATTGACTGAACTATATCAATCAACATCTCATTCAAAAAAGTTATCTTCTAAATCAGATATTTTTATTTCATCATATAATGATGTTTCAAAGTAAAAATCATGTTTATTTATTTTATTTTTTTCATCTTCAATTACTTCTTCTAACATAATTACATATTATTAAATTATAAAACCCTATACTTACCACTACTCACAAACTCCAAATATCCTTTATCCCTCAAAAATTGAAGCTGTTGCCTAATTTTATCTTTGATAAAATTATTATTTGGATATTTTTGTTTTAAAACTGGTTCAAAAGTATATAATTCATCAAGTGAAAAATCCTTTTTTCAAAGCATTTCTATACACTTCATTATATCCAAAATCCATCCTTTGGATTCTACTTTTTTATCTCTTAAAAATAGTGTTTTATTCCAATTATGCAATATATCTTTTTTAGCTATATGTTCTCAATTTTTTATATAAAAAATTTTTCCACTTTCTGGAATTGGAGAAAGTAATATGTTGCAACCAATCCAACCCGCTCTTTTTGCTGTAATAGGTAACGGTTTTCTTTCTTCTATAATTTCGGAAGTAAAATAATGTTTTGGAATAACAACAAAATTACTGATTTGGTAATCCAATTTATAATTTAAAAAGAAAAAATTGGGATTATTATCACTTTTTAATCTCTCAATCATCGTAGAATAAGCTCAATCAGTGATTTTATTTCATAAAGATTTTCATGACTTTAATTCATAATCTTCTTTGCAACTATCACAATAAAAATCTGCTACTGGTTTATTATTGCTATAATGAAAAATAGGAGCTCAACAATTCGGACAAAATATATTTTTTCAAGTCCAAAACTCTGTCATCACTCTTGCTTTTTGAGAATTGCTTTTATATTGACTAACGATGTTTGAATCTAAGAAAATCATAAATTTTTATTATTAATCGATTGAATTCATAATTACAAATTTATCTTATAAAATCATGGATACAACTTATATCAAAATTTTTCTAAATCAGATAAAACTTCAAAATAAGTTTTTCTAATTAATTCATTGTTAAAATTACACCTTCAAAGTATCTTTTTCAAAGCATTTTCTAACAATAAAAAATCCTTTTTATTTTTTATCCTTCCAAATCAAGCAAGAAATCAATCAATACTTGTTCTAATTACACTTTTCAGAAAAAGCTCTTTTTCCATATTTAATTACTTACAATATAATAAAAAAAATAAAAATTACAAGGTAAATATATTTTATATTCCCAATATATACGAATTATTTATTTTTGCAAATTAATTTTTTACTTTTATCCTAATTAGCCACTTTATTACCCGGAGAGATTCCGTGTCAAGCATGGAATGACAAGATAGAACAAAAACAATTTAGTACAATACAAGGTAGATTCCCGGGTCAAGCCCGAGAATGACAAGAATTAGAACAATAATGACACCATTTTTTTCACTAAGTGGTCAATTGAAAGGCAAAACCCAAAACCACAAAATAAATCATAATTTGTGATATGTACATAAACTTAGAAACGATTCAGGGATTTTTAAGGGGATGAAATCCCTTAAATTCTTTTGTTTTACTTTTGGAATCAAAAGTAAAGAGTAATTGAGTTCTGTTAAAAAAGGAAAACTATTTGATAGATTCCTGCCTTCGCAGGAATGACGAAAGGAATTTCAAAATAATAATATAGATACAAAGGGATTCTTCGTTACTCTCAGAATGACAACACAGATACAGAATGACAATTTAGTACAATATAAAGTAGATTCCCGGGTCAAGCCCGAGAATGACAATATAAAATACTATTATTTTTGCTTTTTATAATACTTATGTATATAATTAAAACACAATTTAATTCTTTACTAATTTATTATGACTGGAACATATATACTTCTTGGAGTACTTGCTCTTGCTGTTATTATTACTATTTCAAAATACAATGGTATCGTTACTCTTAAAAATATCAGAAAACAATCTTTTGCTGATATCGATGTACAATTAAAACTTAGATTTGATTTAGTTCCAAATCTAGTAAGTGCAGTAAAATGATATATGACACATGAAAAAGAAACTTTGGAAAAAGTAACAGAAGCTAGAACTAATTTCTTAAATGCTTGAGATAATATAGATGCTAAAATGCAAGCTGATAATATGCTTTCTGGTGCTTTGAAATCTATTTTTGCTGTTGCTGAAAGTTATCCTGATTTGAAAGCTAATGCAAGTTTTCTACAATTACAAAGTGAATTATCAGATATAGAAAACAAAATTGCTGCTTCTAGAAGATTTTTCAACAGTTCAACTCAAGAATACAATACTTATATTGAAATATTTCCAAACAATATAATTGCTGGAATGTTTGGTTTTAAATGAGAAGATTTATATGAAATAACAAATGCAGTAGAAAAAGAAAATGTAAAAGTTGAATTTTAATACTCTTATTATATTTTTAAAATAAATCTAATGCCAATAATCTGATTACAAACATCTAAAACTCAAAACAATTTGAGAGTAGTATTTTTGATATCTCTACTACCATTACTCGTTTTTTTGTGTTTACTTATTTTCTATACAATGACAAATAAATGAATAGCTTTTCAAGAATCTATTTATATGTCTTGAATAACTGTTTTATATAGTTCTCCTTTGATTTTATTGTGGCTTATAATATGAATAACTATTCAAAAAAAACTTATATTTGGTTTTACTTGAGCTAGAGAAATACAAAGAACAGATAATCCAGAAATTTACAATATAGTAGAAAATCTATGTATAAGTAGAGGTTTACCAATACCAAAAATATGAATAATCGATGATGATAGTATGAATGCTTTTGCAACTTGATGGAGTCCTAAAAACTCATATATCGTATTTTCAAAATGATTAATTGAAAAATTGGATAAAAGAGAAATTGAGGCTGTTGCATGACACGAATTGACTCATATAATGAATTGAGATGTAAAAACTATGGTTATCACAAATGTATTTATATGAATCATCTGAACAATTTGATATATATTGATGAGAACTAGATGAAAGAAAAATCCTCTACCTCTTTTATGATTATTTTTATATTTACTTTCTTTGATTTTACTTCCTCTTATAAATTTAGCTATTTCAAGAAAAAAAGAATTTCTAGCTGATGCTTGAAGTGTAGAACTAACAAAAGACAAAGATTCTATGATTAAAGCATTACAAAAAATCTCAACAGATGCTCGTATAGAATATATTGACTGAAAAAGTTCAACGGTTTCATCAATGTTTATTTATTCCCCAAAAAGTAATACTAAAAGTGCTTTCAGTTTCATAAGCAATATGATGTCCACTCATCCTCCAATTGAAGAAAGAATAGAATTATTGCAGAAATATTAACAAAAAAAAGGAATTATATTCCTTTTTTTATTTTTTCAACTTCCCCACCACAATCTCATTCCTCTTAACAACTCCCTCAATAATCTCAAAATTATCATTTGTAACTTCTATATAATTCTCAGTCCATCATTTAAACTGTCCGTTTTTTACTGATTCTATAAGTACTTCAAAAGTCCTTCATTTTTGAATTTTTATAAATTTATTTCTTACTTTTTCTCAAAGCTTTGAGATTCTATTAAATCTATCTTTTTTAATTTTTTCATCAATTTGATTTTTATAGCTTCAAGCTGGAACATTTTCCCCATATTTGTGAGGAGAAAAAGTAAATGCATGAAGCTTTGTAATATTGTAATCCTGCACTAAATTATAAGTATCTAAGAAATTATCTTCAGTTTCTCATGGAAAACCAATAATTAAATCAGCTCAAATACTAACAGAAACTCAATCTTCCCTTTTTATATTTCTAGTTTTTTCTAACATATCTTTTATGTATGCAGAATCATAATGCCTGTGCATAGATTTAAGTATTTCATCTGATCCAGATTGTATAGAATAGTGAAAATGTGGATAAATTCTCTTATTTTCAAAAAGTTTTAATAATTTATCATCTACAAATTCTGGTCATAGAGAACTAATCCTTATTCTTCTGATTTTTGTTTCTTGTAAAATGCTTTTAATAAGCTCTGAAAGTTTTGAACCACTTAAATCATTTGTACTTTTTAATCACCAAGCACCTAAGTTTACTCAAGTCAAAACTATTTCTTTTCCTCAGGCTTTTTCATATTCTATTATATCATTTAAAATTGCTTCATTTTCTCTAAAAAAATGAGCTCATCTTTTTTGTACAGTAAGACAAAAAGTACAGAAACTATCGCATCATGATTGAATAAGAATGAATTTTTTGGTGTAGATAGATTTTGAGATCCCTCTGCTCTCGCTATCGCTCGAACAGTCCCCCTTATTAAGGGGGATCAAGGGGGATTTTTTACTTTTCACTAATTCCGGTTCCTCCGGCAATACTTCTATCTTATCTTGATAAGGAGCTAATTCTTTATAAACTTCATAAAAAGTAGTTAATACCTTTCATTTATCAAGTGAACCACATCAACTCAGGTATATTTTTTCATCTGGTTCAAGTTTTTTGATACTATCAATCACAAATTTAACCCATTTCCTTTTTGCTTTATCAGTAACCACACAAGAGGCAATAAAAATACCTTTTTTTCATAGAAAAAAACCACTATTTAACCATATATCAGTGTAGTATTTATTAACTTTACATCAAAAAATTTTGTATTGCATAGAGTGTGTAGTGTTAAAAAAATCCTTGAAAACAAGGATTATTAATAAAGTTTACTATGAGTTCCAATATCTATAAATTCAACAAACTCATAAGTTCAATCAGGATATTCTCTAAAAATAGCTCTAAAATCTCAAGTAATATTTATACTTCTGAATCACTCATATTTTCAATTTAGTGGATGATTATTTAAAAATTTTTCAAAAGGAGTTTCTTGAAATATCTCAACTTTTTTATCAAATTTTAATTGTATTTTTTTATCGAGTTTATTATATGATTTTAAAAAACTTTTTACATAATCTATTTTCATTTTAATCTTTATTAGAATGTAAATGTTTTAAAAAATCATTAACATTATCAAAAGGTCCATAACTAGTATTTTTAGGATCATCTACCAATTTTTGAAGTCTAATTGTTGGATCTTTTTTTTCAGTTACTAATCTTCTTTTTTTCACAATAGTAAAATCATTAAACTTAATATTAGTTCAAACTTTTTTTACAAATATTTCAGGAACATCCTCAATTATTATAGTTGCCATAATCTTTTTAAATTATTTTTAAACTAAAATTAGTATAATTATAAAATAGTTAAAATCAAAAAATTATATCTTCAAAGGCATAATTATATGTCTAAACTCTCCTTTTTGTTTTTTATCATCTTCAATTGGTTTTATAAATACTGGAGATAATGCATTTTCAAAACTGATTGAAATGTGTGTTGATTCTATAACTCAAAGTACTTCTAAGAAATAAACTGAATTTATTCCTATTATATTTTTTTCTCATTCTAAAAGTGCATCTACTTTTACATCTCATTCTCAGATTTGAGATTCTCATGTTTCTAGTACTACACTTTTATCATTGAAACTAATTCTTATACTATAATTATTTTCTTTACTTATAAGATTAATTCTCCTCAATGCTTGAATCAAATCAACTCTATTAACTTCAACTTTTGTAGAATAAGTAGTTGGGAAAAAATTTGTATAATCTGGAAATTTACCATTTAATAATCTTGAATAAACTTTTGTATTACCAAAGAAAAAACCAACTTGATTATGTCCTGAAATAATCTTTACATCATCAGTATCTTTAATTATACCTTTTATCTCATATGCTGTTTTATTTGGAATAATTTGAGCAAAATTAATTTCAAAAGTCTGCCCTAAATTTGTTCTATATTCAGATAATCTAAAACTATCTGTTGAAGCAAAAACTATATCTTGATCCTTTAATTGCACATATAATCATGCTAAAGTTGGTCTTATATTTCATTCTGCACTAGAAAATATAGTTTTTTCAATAGATTCTTTTAGTATATTTCATTTTATATTAATATTTACTTCTTCTTTTATTGTAGGAATAAGTGGAAACTCTGTTGCATCTATTCATTTAATTTTTGTCTTTCAATTCTCAGTTTTTATCTGCAAATTATTTCCAGAAAGTAATTCTAATTCTATCTCATCATCATTTATAAGAGAAATCAAACTTGTAAATAATTTACTTGGAATTGCAAAACTTCATTCTGAAACAATTTTTATATCATCCTTTATTATATATTCTATAGCCATCTCAAGATTATTTGAAATCAAAACCATACTACCATAATTTACCCTAAGCAAAATAGTTTCCAAAATAGGAGTAGTTGTAATATTTGCAACGGCATGATTTACTATATTCAATCATTCTTTTAGTACACTGGATTTAATTTGGAATTTCATAATACAAAAATTAATAGTAAATAGTTTTAAATTTATAAAATTTTGTCATTCCCGAGAAGTTGGGAATCTTCATTATATTGTATCTATAACTTTATATTTTAGCATTTTACACCTTTCATCGTTTTTTAATACAAGGTAGATTACCGGGTCATACCCACAAGGGGCACTCGAGCCCGATAATGACAAAAAACTTGTTATTTATTTAATTCATTTTACTTTTTTTCTAATATTTTCAATATTTTTAAAAATTTGATGTTAAAAACTTATTCAAAAGTCAAACTTATTTTTGGATTTTTGATAATTTCATATCTGATTATTTCTAAAAAATCTTTTAGATTCTCTCATTTAAGTATAATTTTATGATAATAATTTCCATTTTTCTTAAATCATTTTGTTCATAGATTTATGTCTACTTTTTTATCTTCATTTGCTAAATCCAATTTATTTTTTAGTATTTTACAAAAATTTAGAGATTTTTCTTCATTTCTATCAAATGATTCCAAGATAGCCAAATCTGCATATGGTGGATAGGAAAATAATTTTCTTTCTTCTAATGTTTTTGTAACAAAATCTTTATAATTATATTCACTTATACTTTTAATTGTCTCATTTGAGCTTATAAAAGTCTGTATAATAACTTCTTTAGATTCTCATTGTCTTCATCACCTACCTATTAATTGCCTTATATTGTTATAACTGATTTCCTCTATATTATATTTTGGAACTGCTAATTCTTGTTCAAGCAAAACTACAGCAATGAGGGATATATCTTCAAAATCAAATCCTGTTGTTATCATCTTTGTTCATATAATTATATCTGCTTCTTTTATGTTATCCAGGACTTTTTCTTTTTCACCTTTTGTTTTTATATTATCAGTATCAAACCTAAAAATATTTGCTTTTGTAAAATATTTTTTTAAATCTCGTTCTATTTGTTCGGTTCCAACCCCGACTTTTTGCAAATTATTTCAATTACATTTTTCACATCTCAAATCAATATCTTGAATAAATCCACACATATGACAAATAAGTTTCGCAGGATTTTTGTGAACAGATAGAGATACATCACAGTTTTTACATTTATACAAATGAGCACAATCACTACAGCAAAGTGAACTATACTCTCATCTACGATTTAAGTAAATAATAGTTTTTTTCTTGTTTTCCAAAGTATTTTTTATCTTTTCAAGCAAAGTATTTGAGATATATCTACTCAGTTTACTCTGATCTCTCTGTAAATCAACTATGTAGTACATAATAATTAATAATGAATAATTTTGAATTCATTATAGAGAAATTTTTGAAGAATGAAAGTTTATTATTGTACCTATATTTTTGAAAAAATTATGATTTGAGTCCTAAAATATTTAAAATTCTTTTTATGATTCCTTCTTTTTCATCTTTTATTTCGTTTATTTCTCATTTATCAAAATACTGTAAAAAACTTTTAATATGATTTCATAAATCCGTTATAGTTGCATACAAAACTCAATTTTCTATTTTTTGAAAAGATACATTCATAGAATGAAGACTATTTTCTGAAATATTTAAATTATTTTTTTTGTTTACTTCACTAATCATAAAAGGAACTATATTTTTTCATATTGATCTAACTGTTATAAAATCATTTTCAGTTTGAATTCATGGTTGTATTTCAGGGATTATAGATATTGAGGAAGTTTCATTTCCATATACATTAACTTTTGGAAGTTTATGAATATCAAATTCAATCTTATTAAATTTTTCTCAGTTTAATTCTCAATCTAAATCAATTTTATAAATTTCATTTGCTAATCAATTTTGTATTTCATGATATTTAGATATAACATCTTTTCAAAGATGATAATATATTTTTAATATTTTATTTGTTCATTTTATTCTAAAAACACTTGAATCAGAAGAAAACTCCAAATCATGTGTTTTAAATCAATCAAATTTTAATGTCTTATAATCCATTACATAAATAGGTTCCAACTCTAATCATAATTCTTTTGATATAAACTCTACATCAGTATATTTTTTAAATAATTCAATATTTTTTCTTTTTCTTTCTTTATTTTTCTCTTGTATTTCTTCAAATGATAATTTTTTTTCTGATTTTATATCTGGCTCAATATATTTATATCATCATAAAAATTTTAATATCTTTTTTATTTCTTCTTCAGATAATATTTCTCAAGTTTGTTCTAATTTATTCATAATAAATAATTAATATATATCTATTAAAATAATATTATATTTTTATAAAAATATCAAATATATTGGCTAATTTATAGTTAATTAATAAAGTAAAAGTTTATTAAAAAATGTTTTTTATAAAAACTTTAAAAAACTTTTGCTTATTTTTAATTTTTATATAAAATTTGCTCACTTTAATATTACTTATATAATTCATAAAGCATATGAAAAAAATCGAATTAACAGCTGAAATCAGAAATACAGATGAGAAATTAAGCGCCATCAGAGCAAATAAACAAGTTCCTTGAGTAGTTTATGGTCACCACCAAGAACCTATAAGCTTGAAAGTTAACAATTCAGATATGATTAAGATTATCAATACTGTTTGAAAAAGTCATATAATCTCTCTTGAAGTTTGAAAAAAGAAAATATCTGTTTTAATACAAGAAATGCAAAAACATCCAGTAATATGAAATTATACTCATATTGATTTTTATGCTATTACAGAATGAGAAAAATTACATACAAGTATTCCTTTGAATTTTGTATGAGAAAGTGAAGCTAAAAAATTATGAGCTATCCTTGAAGAACACATAAAAGAGATTGAAATTAAATGTCTTAGTAAAGATCTTGTAGATAGTTTCGAAGTTGATTTAAGTTCTTTAAAAGAATTCAATGACGTTATAAGAGTAAGTGATTTAAAAATAGACTCTTCTAAATTTGATATAATAAATAAACTTGAAGATATAGTTGTAATTGCTTCTGAACCAGCTGTACAAAAAATAGAAGAACCAGTTGTTGTTGCAGAAACTGAAGAAGATAAAACAAAAACTACTGAAGAAAGATAATTTCAATTAATACAAATAAAATCATTCATAAGACCGGTCTAATATATGACCGGTCTTATGCTGAATAATATTTAACACTTAAATAATTGTCATTCTGAGCGATTAGCGAAGAATCCCTTAAGCGATGTTTAATGTATTTATTCAGGTTAAAGGGATACTTCGCTTCTCTCAGTATGACAAAAAAGTTATTTATTCTGTATTTTATTAACATATGTAAAAATGAAAACAATAATATTTTGAGAATGAGAAGACTCTTTAAAGTTAAAAGAATTAGTAATTTCTTGTTTAGAAGATTTATGATTAAATGATTTTATAGAAATTGAATTTTCAAATTCAGATGAATTAAAACAAGAACTATCAATAACAAAAACTCCAGCTTTAATTATAGAAGAAGAAAGTATTGAGTTCAGAGATATGATTTTTGAATGACAAATACCTTCTGAAGATGAGATAAAATCTATGTTTATAAGTATTATTTGATGAGGTTCAGATTCATCTTGTTCCCCATTAAAGTGTAGTAGTTGATGTAGTTGTGGGTAAAAAGTAAACAAAAAAAATAGGAAAATCATTTTCATAGATCCCCGGGTCAAGCCCGAGGATAACATTTTTTGGACAGACTCATATATTTTGTCTATTTTTTAAATTGTCTGAATTATTCTGTCACAGTAGCTTCTCAAGTTGTTTCAACAAGTTTAGTTTTCTTGATTATTACATAAGAATTTGTATATATAAGTTTTCATCATTCTCCATAATATTTTATTTCATAAACATTTGTTCAATCTTTGAGATTATCATTATCTACTGCTGCATGATATCTCCAAGTAGTTCAATTAAAACTACCAAGTGTAAATCAATTTACTATTACTTTTGTAACAATTCATGCTGGTACTTGTCATCTTATAGTAACAAATGATTCTGATGTAGTATAAGGAGTAGATCATGGTGCTGTAAATATAAACTTACTTCCATCAACTTGATAATTCTTTACTGTAGTTCAAGCTGTGTCAGTTGTTGTTGTAGAAGGGGTTACTTCTTGAATAATTGATCAATTATAATAAATAGTATAAACAACTTTAGAAATAATATTACCATCAGTATCGTAAAGTTTAAATACTAAATCATTTTCCTTTTTTGTAAGTGTAATTGTTCAAAATGAAAATGTTTTTAATTCAGTATTTAATTTAGCTTTAGTTCAATCAAGAGTTATAGATGATACAAAATCATTATAATATTTTCAAGATAAATTTATTTTACTACTTGATACAACAAGTTCATCTCTTAAATCATCAAATTCCAACTCAAGATTTGATTCAGATCAAGTCATAATAGTTCATGTTAATCAAGATGCTGAAAGTAGGCTACCACTAGCTAAAAAAGAATCTCAATTATTTTTTACATACCATACGCTATTTTTAAAAAAATCATCTATATTATCTCTTGATAAAGCTAAATCAACTTCTTTATTTGATGCATCTTGATTTGAAATAGTAAGTTTTTGTAAATTTCATAGAAGTGTTTTCTTTCAAGCTAGATTAGATACTTCTGCAGATCAAGAAATAACATATACAGTACTAAGTGCTTCATTTTGATTTAAAGAGATTATACTTCAAGCTGATATCTTTACTTTTGAATAAATAGTATCAATTGTAAATCATTTTTTTGCATCTATCCATAAATCAGATGAAATTAGTTTAAATCAAGAATTTTTATCTAATTCCAATTCTCACATCTTATTTAATTTAAATGTTCCTACTCCATTATATTCTATAGTTGTAGTTCATTCTTTAACAACCAATTTTTGTAAAGGTTCTAGATTAGCAGTTCAACTTATAAGCTTTTTATCTTCTTTTTCTGACATTATATATGCTTCTGATTCAGCATCATCAAGCTTTACTACAACTTTTGAGTTAGTTACCTCAGTTGATGTCTTTGTCGTAGTTGTATTATCGTCTTTTCAAGAAAAAACACTATACAAAATTATTATTATTATAAAAATTCAGGCTATTGGAATTAAATAATCTTTGATTGTCTTTTTTACTTTATTTCTCCTTGAATTATACGTAAGTCTACTACTCATATTAATAATTATTAATGAAATAAGAATATCCCCTTAATAATATAAAAAAATTAAAAAAAAACAAATAAAAATTATTAGAAAAATTTTGCTAAATATTTTTATTTTATATAATCAAATTGTTTTTATTAATTAATAAAAAAATATGATTAAAAACAGAATTATATCTTTGTTTATAATGATAATTATGTTCACTAGTTTTATACCTGCAAAAGCAGCTGAAACTAACTTAAATATATCACCTATTGTGCAAATAATATCTTATTATGATATCTATGGTAAATATCCTATGATAATGTGATGGGGGTCAGCTTCTATAATAACAAAAGATGGTGTTATAATCAGTAACGACCATGTAGTTGATGATGGTAAATGAGCATTAGCATCAGCATTTTCAATATGTATCACTAAGAAATTAAGTAAAAAACCTACTTGTGATTACACTGCTAGTTTAATTATTCGTGATGATAAACTTGATCTCTCTATTTTGAGAATTGACCCAATTGATATATATGGTAATAAAGTAGATTATACAAAATTCAAAACTATAGATATAGATTATGATTATGAACCAAAAAACCAAGATGAAACTATAGCTATTGGTTATCCTTGGATTTGAGCTGATACAATAAGTGAGACAAAATGAATAGTAAGTTGAGTTAGTGAATATAATGGCTATAAATATATCAAAACAGATACTTTAATCGCATGAGGTAATTCTGGTTGAGCTTTTATAAGAAACTGAAAACTTATATGAGTTCCTACTTTTGGTATATGAGGATCGTGAGAAAACACAATGGGATATGCCCTTTCAATTAAAGAAGCAAAAAGTTTTATAGAAGACAATAAAATAAAAAATTCTACAAAAAATCCTATAACTAAACTTATAGATTTTAATTCTTATAGAAAAACTATAGAAAATATAAATTCTTCATTAATTTTAAAAGATGATATATTTGATATAAAATTACTTCCAGATTATCAAGTATCTAACTATATCAAAAATACAACTTTAAACATAGAACTAAAAAAACAAAAAGATACAGGGGTAACTTATCTTTGAATTTATATTGAAAAATGACCAAAATTAGATACAGATAAAAAGAAATTTTATTATTTTGAAAAAGAATGATTTTATAGTAAAAACTGGCAGAAACTTCTTAAGAAAACTATTTCTTGAATAGAATTTTATTACCCTGTTGATAAAACTGATTTATCAGCTTGAGATAGTAATTGGTGAAACAATTATAAAGCAGTTATATGAAACTATATAGTAAGTGTAAATTTACGGGCTCCTACATATGATGAGAAAAGAAACAAAGAAGTAAAAAAAGAAATAGATAATGTACTTGCATCAATAAAAATAAATAAAGATAATTTACCAAAGATAAATACAAGTTTCTCTACAAATGAACCAAAAATAGATATAACTGATTTTACAAGTACTTTTTCAGACACTTGAAGATACAGATTTTATCTTTGAGATAATTTATATGAATCTACTGATATATATCTAAATGAGCTTA
Organism: Patescibacteria group bacterium UBA5194; assembly: GCA_002412935.1. GTDB lineage: Bacteria > Patescibacteriota > Gracilibacteria > BD1-5 > UBA6164 > Altimarinus. The sequence continues at coordinate 16,882 of DHWA01000026.1, forward strand.
TAGAATATAATTGAAAATGAAAATCTGCAAAAGAAATTTATGATGTACAATTAAAAGATGTTGATAAATCTCAAAAATCTATGATAAATTTTAAATGACTTTATTGATTTATTAATTGTTCTTGAAATTGAAGTATTGAGTCTTATTATAATTACTACAATTATTATGATTACTATAATCCTGTTGATGAAAATTGAAATACGATTGAATTAGAATCTTGTGATATCAATATATTTTTTCCATTAAATAAAGAACTAAATAGACAAAATTATATATCTATTTCAATGAAATCTCTTAAAAACAATAAAACGAAGAATCTTGATAATGTTATCAAATTTATAACTGAAAATATTGATATTTACAATAATTCTGATGAGGTAAATATCCCAAATATATTAAAAAGTGTAAGTGATTTAAAATTTAGTGATATCAAAAAACAATCTACAGCTTACAAAAACTTTTTATCACTACTTGTTAGATACAATATGATTGAAAATAAGAACAAGTTTGAAGGTAATAGTCCCATAACTTGGTGAGAATTTCTTGATATGTATATGAGATGGGTATTTAATTACAATACTGATTCAAAAACTTGTAATAAAACTGATTACAATTGTAAATTTAGTAATTATAAAGTTACAATAAATTGAAAAGAAGTTTCTCTTGATTCTATATTTAAAGATATCTGAATAAATAGCTATAGTGATTATATAGATGCAAATAAAGTAGAAAAATTTACTTATATACAGGATGATACTATAAATAAAGTCATAGATTTCTTTTATTCAAATGATAAAACTAATTTTGATAATATACTTACTTACAAATTAGCTTGAGTTAATGAAATCTGAGAATTTACTCCAGAAAATCTTACAAATTTCTGAATAAATCAAAATGAAGAAAATTATGCAACAGCAAAAAAGAAACTTGAAAACTTCATAAATAGTATTTATTGAAACAAAAAGATACTAATTTCAGATTTTTATAAAAACTATAATTCAAGTATGTTCACTCAAAAATCTTTAGTTTACTTTCCTTGAAAAAATAAATTGATATTAGTAAATAAACTAGATAATGAAAAAGTTTCTTTTTCATCTCTAGAATCAAAAAAAGAAAAAGAATTTAGTGATTTATATAAAACTTATAAATGTAGTGAAAAATTTTCATATATAGATTTTGTTAATTGTAACAAAGAATATGAAGTAAAATATGGTGAATTAAAAACAAAGTATAATGAAATTGATGAAAATGATTGATATTATTTCTACCCTCTATCAAAAGCCACAGCTATAAAACATATCTTTAATCAAGTTGACTTTGGTTTATTTGATGAAGATTTGGCTAAGAAAAAAGATACTGAAGTTGAAAATAATAACACTGATAAATAATTATTTTTTATTTATTATTTTCAAAAATACTTCTCTAAACTTTCTTTCTAAAACATCTTTTTTATCATTCAGAAAAATAACTATATTTTCAGATAAAGACGATAAATCTTTACCTCAACTTTTTACCAATTTCAATCTTTCTGATAAATAATGTAGTGTTTTAAATATATCCATAGAATTATTTTCTTCTAACTGTTCATATACATTTGAAAAAACTCTACTTTTTTTATTTGTATAATTAGTTTCTACTATTTCATTTGTAAGATTTTTTAAATCAATATTAAGTACAAATTCTAAAAAATTTTGAGTATTTATAGTTCTTCACTTTTCTTTTATATAATTAATAAGTGGATTTATATAATTATTTGCATAATCTCATCATCCTTTTCATTCCTTTCAGTTAGTTCCAGATGATGCTCATTTTGATACATTTAATAAAAATTCTTCTAGAAAATTTATTATTATATCAACTATATCCTTTTTATAAGGTAATGAAGTATCTCTTATAATAATATACTTTAACATATCACTGGTATTGCAATCATCGGGAAACTGTTCACATTTAAAAATAAACATATCAAATTGAGTAGATGTATTTAATTGAGATTTTAATAACTCTAACTGTGTTTTTAATAAATCTCTTTCTGTAGTAACACTTTCTAATTGTTTTTTATATTCTTGAGATTTTTGTTCAGACTCAGAAGCTAATTCTAAAGCTGAGTCTAACTCTCAATTATCTATTTTTTCAGTTTGTTGGTTTTCTTCTTTATTTTTTTGTTCTTTTAAGTTCTTAATATCAGATTCTAAAGCAGAAATTTGTTGTTTTAATAATTCTGTTTCATTATTTAATCTATCAGTTGTAGAAGTTTTTGCACTTATAGTTTTTTGACTTTGAGATTGTATTTTTTTAAGTTGTTTTAATTCTATTTTTAATTCTTTTATTTGTATATCTACTTCTGATTTTTCTTTTCTTAGTTTTATGAATCATTCTTCGAATTTTTGTCATATATTATTATTTTTTATATACATATTTAGTAATAAAATAACTTTTCTTGATATTCATTTAATAATTGATTCATCTAAACCTTTTCAAGATAAAATATTTCAAAATTCTTTTTTATTATCAAAAATAAAATGTTTTATTTCCCATGAATCAACAAATTTATATATTGATTCAAAATCTTCCTTTAAAATAGTAATTAAAGATGTATCAATTCATAACTTATTCATACTATTTATCATTATATCTATAGATTTCAATCAAGATTGTTCATCATTAAAATCCAAACTTGTTAACAAAGATATTATATTAGCTTTTTCAGAAGCAACATTTGTAAGTCTAGCCCCTTTTATTCAAGAAAGAGCTATATATGTATTCATATAAAAATTATACAAAGAAATAACATAAAATAGAATATCTTTTGTGATATACTTTTTTATGTTATCTATAGTATTTTTATCTTCTAATAAAACTAAACTAATCATTTAATTAAACAATTAAGTAATAATGTATATATGCAATTAAATTATCTCAATAAAAAGATAACTTATATAATGTTTTAGTAATATTACTACATCCCTGGTTTTTTATAACAGATTTTTTTTTCTTTATATATACTCAAATATATATGTGAATAATTTATTATTTTTCAAAAAAATTACTCTTTTTAAAAAGTCATTTTCATCATTAAGATCAGTAAAATAAGCACTTTCATGGAATCAAAAATTAATTATAAGATACTTTAATACCTTATTAAGATAACTTATATTATAAAACAATTTCAGAAAAAGTAAAATTTGTTTTATAAAAAAGTTTGTAAATCACTTTTTTTAATTATAATAGGGTTACTTTAATTTTATTTATTATTAATAATATACACAATATGAAAAAATTATTAAGTTTAAGTTTAGCCTTAATTTTGGCTTTATCTCTTGTTTCTTGTAATAAACAAGCTACTGATACTACTACTGAAGAAGTTCCTGCTACTACTACTGAAACTACTACTGATACTACTACTGAAAGTACTACTACTGATATGGAAGTTCCTGCTACTGATATGGAAGCTACTGATATGGAAGCTCCTGCTACTGAAACTACTACTGAAACTACTACTACTGAAACTACTACTGAAGATACAACTACTGATGTTACTAACTAGTTTTAAGTTACAATAAAAAACACTAAGTATTAATGAACTTAGTGTTTTTTTATTATGTTAAAATTAATATTATCTAATATTTTTTATAACATATTGTAGTATTTCTCACATTTCTTTTATTTCTTTTGGTAATCTACTTAAGACTTCATCTATTTTATGTGAATCATATCACATATTTATCAGACTACTTTTAATCTGTTTATCAGTATCATTCAATATGATATTGTTTTCTATATTACTACTATTAATATGTAAATTATTTTTAATAAAATCTTTATCTTTCAGTTCTAAAATAACTTTTTCTGCCGTTTTTTTTCATATTCATTTAGCTTGACTAAAAAAATTTGTATCTTCAATTTTTATTGCATTAAAAATATTTGAACTTCATAAATCAAGTAAATTAAGAGCTGATCTTCATCATACTCAAGAAACTTTTGTAAATTCAATAAATAACAATTTTTCTTGTTTATCCAAAAATCCATACAAACTCTGACTATTCTCTGTTATATTATGATATATATACAAATCTATTTCATCTCAAAGTAATATCTTTGAATGAGTTAATTCATTAATATTTACTTCATAACCAATTCAACAATTTGTTAAGATACTGCATTTTCCAATATCTAAGTCAATAATTTTTCAAGATAAAAATGATATCATAAATTAGGGATTAGGGATTAGTCTTTTCTATAAGTTTATAAAATTTATAGAAAAAGTAAATTCTTTTTTTGAAACTTTTTTTATAAATATTTTGATTATTTTAAATAATATATTATAGTCTGTTTTATTGATTTTTTTAATATATTTTAATATCTTAATACGAAGATTTAATAGTAATAAAACAGCTATTTCTTCACCATTTTAAAATACTTATTTTTTAATTTTAAAATTATGAATGATGATTTCTCATCTGATGCTTCTATTATAGATAGAAAAAATTATATAAATGATGCAGATTGGTCAAAATTACAAGAATTTATTCAAGATAAAAATCCTCCTTTTTTAGTTTTATCAAGAGAAAAAGCAATATCTAATTATAAATTATTAGAATCATTATCAAATTGAGCAAAAATATACTATGCTGTAAAAGCTTGTCCAAATGAAGAAATACTTAAAGAGTTTATAGCTTTATGATCTTATTTTGATATAGCTTCAATTTATGAATTAGATCGTGTATTATCTCTATGAGCAACATCCGATAGATTAAGTTATTGAAATACTATTAAAAAAGAAAAAGATATAAAATATGCATATGATAAATGAGTAAGAATGTTTGCAACAGATAGTTTTGAAGATTTAGAAAAAATAGCAAGAGTAGCACCTAAAACTAAAGTTTACTTTAGACTTTTAACTCCTGCTTTTTGAGCAGATCGGCCACTATCAAGAAAATTTGGTTGTGAAATACCTCTTGCTTATGAATTAGCTCTAAAAGCAAAAGAGTTATGATTAATCCCCTACTGAATATCATTTCATGTTTGATCTCAACAAAATGATTTATATGCTTGGGATGTAGCATTATCAAAAGCAAAAGAATTATTTGATCAGTTAAAAGAGTCTTGAATTACACTTCAAATGTTAAATTTATGATGAGGATTACCATCTCATTATATTAAAAAAACAGAAACAATTTCAAACTATTTAGATACTATTAAATGATTTATAGAATGCCATTTCAAAGATGAAAAAATGGACCTAATTATGGAACCAGGTAGATCTCTAGTTTGAGATATTGGAGTTATTGTTTCAGAGATTTCTCTTGTTTCTAAAAAATCAACTCAAGAAGATGAAATTCGTTGGGTTTATCTAGATCTTTGAAAATTTAGTTGATTAATAGAAACCTTAGATGAATCTATAAAATATCCAATTTATACTGAAGTAACTGGCGAATTATCTCCAGTTATACTTGCTTGACCAACTTGTGATAGTGCTGATATATTATATGAAAATTACAAATACCTACTACCTGAAAATTTAAAATCATGAGATTTAGTTTATATTTTTAGTACTTGAGCTTATACACAAAGTTATAGTGCTATCGAATTTAACTGATTTCCTCCTTTGAAGATATTTGTTATATAAAAATTTATTAATTAATTTACAAATTATCTAAAACAAAAGCAACTTTCGTTGCTTTTGTTTTTTCTTAATTATTTTTTTGAAAAAAAAGCTTTTTGTATATAATTTGCAGGTTTTAAAATAAAAATTATAATACTATTTTTAAAAGACTATTCCCTAATACAAAAATTTATGCTAGAAGACCTAATTAAATCTATATTCTGAGATCCTGATGTAAAAAAGATACAGCAGCTTACAAAGATACTTGAGTTAGTAAAAGAAAAAGAAAAAGAATTTGATAAATTAAGTGAAGATGACTTAAAAACTAAAACTCTAGAATTCAAAAAACTATTTGAATGACTTGATTTTAAAAAGGAAGAAGATAGTAAAAAAATCAGACAAATTCTTGAAGATATAAAAGTAGAAGCTATTGCCTTACATAAACAAGCTACAAAATTACTTAATTGAAAGACTTTTGAACTTGCTAGTGGAAAAAGTTTAGATTGGAATATGATTCCTTATGATGTACAAATAATAGGTTGACTTGCAATTCACGAATGAAATATAGCAGAAATGAAAACTTGAGAATGAAAAACTCTAGTTGCAACAATTCCAGCATATCTAAATGCATTAACTTGAAATTCTGTTCATATAGTTACAGTAAATGATTATCTAGCTAGAAGAGATAGTGAAGAAATGTGAGTTTTATACAATATGCTTGGTTTAAAAGTATGAGTAGTTACTCATAATCAAGGAAGATGAGAAAAACAAGAAGCATATAAGGCTGATGTAGTTTATGCAACAAATAATGAACTAGGGTTTGATTATTTGAGAGATAATATGGTAACTTCAAAGGAATCAAAATCTATTTGACCTATATTTTTTGCTATTATCGATGAAGTTGATTCTATCCTTATCGATGAAGCTAGAACTCCACTTATTATATCTATGCCCGATAATGAACCTACAAATAAATATTTAAAATTTGCAGAATTAGCTAAGTTACTTGAAGATATAAAACATTACAAAATAGATGAGAAACAAAAAACAGCTACTCTGACAGAAGATTGAATTAAGAAAATAGAAGAAATGCTAAAAATTGACAATATCTATATTTGAGCACATTTCAATGATATTCATCATATAGAAAATGCCCTTAAGTCTCATGCTGTATATAAAAAAGATAAAGATTATATAGTTATGAATGATGAAGTCTTGATTGTTGATGAACATACTTGAAGAGTATTGCCAGGTAGAAGATATAGTGATTGATTACATCAAGCTCTTGAAGCAAAAGAAAAAGTTGAAATACAAAGAGAATCTAGAACTCTAGCTTCAATTACATTTCAAAATTATTTTAGAATGTATTGGAAACTTAGTTGAATGACTTGAACTGCAAAAACTGAAGAAGAAGAATTTTATAAAGTTTATGCACTTGAAACTCTTATAATTCCTACAAATATGCCGATTATAAGAGAAGATAAATCTGATTTACTATTCAAAAATGAAAAGTGAAAATTTGATTTTGTTGTAAAAATGATTAAGGAACTAAATGAAAAATGACAACCAATGCTTGTTTGAACAGTATCAGTTGATAAATCTGAATATCTAAGTCAAAGACTAAAAGATGAAAATATTCCTCATAATGTATTAAATGCAAAACAACACGAAAAAGAAGCAGAAGTAATTGCTGCTGCAGGTCAAAAATGATCAGTAACAATAGCTACAAATATGGCTTGAAGATGAACTGATATAAAGCTTGGTGAAGGAGTTGTTGAGCTTGGATGATTATTTATAATCTGAACTGAAAAACACGAAACAAGAAGAATAGATAACCAGTTAAGATGAAGAGCTTGAAGACAATGAGATCCTTGAGTTACTCAATTTCTTATATCTCCAAATGATGATATAATGAGAATTTTTGGTTGAGATAAACTTTTTGGGATATTTAATTCTCCTATGTTTGCTTCCCTACCTGATGAAGAACCTCTAACTCAAAGTGGAATGCTAACTAAAAAAGTTACTTCAGTTCAAAAACAAGTAGAATGACATAACTTTGATATAAGAAAACATGTACTTGAATATGATGATGTAATCAATAAACACAGAGAAATAATCTATAACAAAAGAAATAAAATACTTGAGGCTGAAAATATAGATGAAGATATAAAAAATATGATAGGAGTTCAATTAGCAAAAGTTATTGAAAGTACTCTAAGTGACAATGTTGAAATTTGGGATAGAGTAAAATTGAAAAATGAAATCAATGAATTCTTGGGAATAGACCTTATAAATGATGCTATTGAAAATGATGATATAAACTGAATAAATTCTAAAGAAGAATTAAAAGCTTATGTAAAAGATATAGCGATTTTAGAACTTGATAAGATTAAGTCTGAAAATTTTAAAGATGACCAATTTTTTGATATAGAAAGAAAAATAGTACTTCAAAGTATCGATGAATTATGGATGAATCATATAGATTCTATGAGTCGTCTAAGAGAAGAAGTTGCTTTTGAATGATATGCACAGAGAAATCCTCTAGTTGTTTACAAAGAAAGATCTTTTGAAAAATTTGATACTTTGATAAATAATCTTGAATTTAAAGTTGTTAAAGCAATTTTCAGTGTAAAAAATAATATACAGATTGAACAAATGAATATAAATGAATCAGATATTATATTTAATGCTGAAGATATAGAGCAAACTCTAAATACTTTATCAAAAGAAGGATTTAATAATTCTAATCCATTATTTGCAGCTCCTACTATGACAACAAATAATCCAAAAACTAGATCAAAAATAAGAGTTTAATCTATTTTGATCTGCCCCTTAAAAAGTAGAATGTAAAAAAATATTCTACTTTTTTTCTATTTACCACATATTTTTTAAAAATTAAAAAATAAATCTCCAAAGTTTAAATTAAACTTTGAAGATTTTAAAAAAAGTCAAAGAGAACAAAGAGTCGAATAAATTTTGATAAATCAAAATTTTAATCCTTAATACACCTAACAGAAAATCCGTAGGTAGCTTTAAGCCCGTTACTACGGTACACAGAGGTATTATTCCGATTTAAGAGCCTAGCACGAGCACTGGTAGAATTGTACTCAGTAGAAGACAACAAGGTCGCACTGAGCCCACGATAGTAGAAATATGTCCCAAACCGGTGACCTGCTAGTGGAATTTTAAGTGCTTGTATTATATTATCAGATGTTGTTTTTAAAGTATTTCAAGACCAACCAAGTCAAGCACATCTCCAAGCTAGATCTGTAGTATAATCAGTACAAGTTAAAGCTATTTCCAAGTTAAGAAAATCTTGTTCTGTTGGTACATGCCATCAAGTTGGACATGCACAATTAGCTGTAGAAGCTGTAGTATTTGCAAAGTTTCATCAAGTAGGATTTTTACATTCAATTGATAATGTTGACCATAAATACAATTTTCACCAAATATTGTCTACTCAATATGTAGAATTATATGCATTTTCTTTTGCAGTATATGTAAGATATGTTGGAGTACAATTTGTGGTCGTTGTTGCTCAAGTATAATTATAACAAGTTCAAATATATACATTTGCATTTGTTGATATTCCTGTTGTTCAAAGTACACTATTACATCAAGCCCATATTTTTCATCAGATAGGTATATCATCATTTGTACAATTTGTTCATGGTATATCTCTCCATTGTACTATTGGTGCTGTATATGTTTCACAATTTGTTCAACTATAATTTGTATTACAAGTAAATCAACAATTACTAGCATCTTTTACCCAAGATTGATTTACACTAGTTGGAGTTCATACTATAAGTGTACATCCTGAAGGTAAACAAGTTGGCTCTGTAGATGAACAACTATTTGTTTGTATTGTAGTTGTTGTTGATATTATTCATACTATTCATCATACATGATTTGTTATATATGTATCTACTAGTGCTACTTGTTCATTAGTACCTGTTGTATTTATTATCTCTGTATATATTAGATCTTGATTTAATATTGTTGTGCTATATATTGTTTTAAGGTTATCTAGAAATATTAATTTTTCTGTTTCTCATGATAGTGATATAGTTGCTCAGCTTAATACTAATATATTATTTCATAATGGTGCAAAATTAAATCATCCTGTCATTGTATATCATAGGTTTTTGTATGAGTCTGGTATATTTTGATAGTCATCATATACCATTTTTTTATTATCTATTATACTTTGTAGGTTTGTAGGTTTGTATCTGTTAAATCTGTATTTATTATGCTTGGTACTGCTAATATATATATTATTCATCATGTTGATACTTTTAGTATTTTTTCATTATATGTTCATGTAACTTTTGCAGTTGCTGTTTTTAGTGTTGCTGCATTCGCTTGATTTGTTAATGGTATATTGTATGATAATCATCATTCTGTTACATATGATAGTTGATATTCTATTTTTGCTTTTGTTATACTGTAGGTATATTCATTATTTGATAGTGGATCTGTTGGTTTCTTTGAGAGATTTCTTAGATTTGTGATTACATTATCTCATACTGTTCATTGTGTCCGTGCTGTTCATCACAAGTATGTTATTTGTGTTCCATTATCTGGTATTGGATAGAATCACTTTTCTGTGATAAATATCTCTAGATTCTTTTTTATATTATTTATTTCTGATATCCTTACTCAGTCTCTTGCATTTGATGAGTATCATTGGAATGAGATAAATGCTATTGTTCATAGAATTGCTAGGATTGTTATTACTACTATGAGTTCTACTAGGGTGAAGGCTTTATTTTTTATTTTTTTCATAGAATTATTGTTAGGAAGGTAAAATATATTGTGTTGTTAGATTATTAGTACAATTAAATCCCGGGGTTATAAATAAAATAGTTCTATTATATTGAAATTGATTATGAGCCAATCTCTGGCAACCCCGGGATTAATAGTCTATTGTTCATTGTTTTGCAGTTTTTAAAGAACCAAAAAAGGACTATTTCTCACATTTTATATACATATGAAACACAAAAAATAGTCCTCTTGTCTTTAAAGAATTTAATCCATTGTCTACTGACTTGTTGTAGCTTGTTGTAAGCATATCTAATTTTTATTTAGAAGTAATAAAATTTTAGAGTTTTATTAATGATTATCAAATATTTTTTGTATTTTGGCTTGACAATAAATTTTATTATTCAATAAAAAACTAATTTTCCTTTTTAATGAATAATAAAATTAGGAAAACATTTTTAATTTAAGACTATAAAAGCACTAAAAAAATATTTTTTAGTGCTTTTTGTTATATGTCAATCTGTTTTTCTTTGTAGAAATAAATAAATTATGTTATAATAAAACAAATACATTAGTAAAAAATAATAACTTTTACTATTTTAAACTCTTATACTTTTATTATATGGATGAAAATATAAACAAAAATGACGGATTTAAAGATGAAAATCAAGAATTTTTTATAGAACCTAAAAATGAAAACCTTGAAAAACAAGAACAAGAAATAAATAGTGTAGAAAATAATACTAACTCTACTAATTCAGATCAAAAAATTGAGCAAGATAAAACATTAATTAATACTAATGATAATCAAGCTATTATAACTGAGCCAAAAGTTGATATCATTCCAGAACAAAAAGATACTAATTCACTTGAATTATTACTTGAAAATGTAGAAGAATTTCCAAAACAAACAAAAGAACATTTTAGTATCAATATAAATTCTTTTGATGATATAGTAAAAATGATACTAAATAACGAATATGATTATTTAATAATTAGTCCTGAATACGAAAAAGTAAAAATTATTTTTAAAAAAGATGAAAAAGATGAGGATGTAAAATTTATAAATTATCCTATTTATTCAAATATATTAGTTAAAATAAAAAGTCTAGTAAATATTGACTCTGATAATAGAAAACCCCAAGAGTGAAAATGAAAATATACGTTTGATAAAAAAATTTATGACTTAGATATTTCAACTATTCCCGAAAGCTTTTGAGAAAAAATAACTATAAAAATAGTCCAAAAAGTAAAAACAAGACCATCTATTAGAGAAGCATTTACATTCACTTGAGCTTTATCATTTATAATTTTTATATTATCTTCATCATTTATAACTTTTGTTGTTATGAAGGCTCAAAATGTAGCAGATGTTATATTTTTTAGTTCTTTATGAATAAGTTTAAATGATATAAATGATTTTATTGGTAAGGTTGTAAATTTAGTTTTTTCATCTTCTATTTTTTTAGAAGTAATATTTTTTGCTGTTTTTTGAATTAAATTTATAATGACAAAAAAAGAATTCAGAAAAAAAAGATTTATATACTGAATTATTGCTTTTATATTATTATTATCAACTTTTACTTCATGAAATCTATGGATATTAACAGTTAAAAAGGTTAAATCACTACCAAACTGGCAAGAAATGTCTTATTGAGAAATACAATTATATGATAATACAAAATTATTACTTGATAAAAAATTCTCAAAAGAAGATGCATTAATAAAAGAAACTGAATACTGAAGTCTTATATGACCAGTAACAATAAAATTTGATCTAACATATTATGCAAAAAAAGAAGAAAATAATTCTACTAAAATAGTAAAATATATGTGGGATTTTTGAGACTGAGATATAAAAGAAGAATTAACTCCTATAGTAATAAAAGAGTTTAATGATAAAAAAACTTATAATATAAAAGTATCTTTAGAATTAAAACAATTAAACTGAAAAACTACTATTAAGGAAGTAGATAATATGCCTATGGTATGAATCAAGAATCTAGTTACAATAAAAGAAGAACCAACAAATAGCTGATGAAAAAAAGTTAGTTTTGATGCATCCGACTTATGAAATCTTGGTAAAATAGAATGGTATACTGAAGAAAATTTAGATACCCCAATACTTGTTTGAGAGAGATTTACATATCCTAAAGTTATTTTTTCAGATACTACAATATGATTATATATAAGAAAAGAATGAAAAACAAATTTAAGCTTAGATAAGGTTTTTCTTATAAACTGATTAATTGAAACAAAAATAAATTGAATTATTCAAGAAACAAAAATGGATAATGATTTAATTTATGAATTTGTTGTAAAAGATGTTAAAAAATGAATTGATGATTGATTTATAGAGAGTTATAAATGGATAATTTGAGAAAATGAAAAAATTTTAAAAAATGTTGAATGAAAAGAAGAAGAATCTTCAAAAATCAAACAAACTTTTATTGATTATTGAAAAAAAGAAGTCAAAGTTATATTGACTGATTCTTACTGAAAAACTAAAGAAATAACAAAAATCATAGATGTAATAAAAAATACTAAACTCAAAAATAATTTAATTATCTATGATGATTGAAATAAAATAGATCCAAGATATGAAAATAATATCTATTATATTCAAGATTTACTTATACCAACTACATTAAAATTTGATGCAAGATCTCTAAAAACTGACAATCCTATGGATTCATTACAAAAAGTTACTTGGGAATTGGATTCTAAAACAAAAATATGAAATATTTTTGATTTTAAAATGGAATATGAATGAAGAGCTACAATAAAGGCTAAATATACATTTAAAAATATAAAAGATTCAAGTATAAAAGAAATTAGTGATACAATTTATATTAATTCTATAAAAAAAGATGCTTTACTTGATTTAGAGATAAAACCATCTGAAGAAGAATATGTTCCTATTACTATACAATTTGATGCTTCAAAAAGTGAAATAAAAGATGAAAATATAACTAAATTTATTTTTGATTACTGAGATTGAACTA
>DHWA01000003.1 GCA_002412935.1 Patescibacteria group bacterium UBA5194
CACTTGATGTTACAATCTGCATTAATAATATTTTTATAATAGTAATTATTATAATATTTTTGTCAATATTAATAATGATATTTTTATGTATTTATTATATAATTAATAAAAAATAACCCTATTTTTAATAGAGTTATTAAGTAATATTTTTATATTTTATAACTAATTCTTTCTTGGAATATTTTCAAAAGTGATTTCTTTTAGGCTATTTATCTACCATCACTTCAAAATCTTTAACAATTGTTTCAAGTTCTTTAATAGAATTAATATCATTTATTAAAAGATTTTTTTCCTTATATGTACATGTAATTTTATCTCATTCATCTCTAACTCTCTTTACCTTTTCCATTCGTAATCTACAGCATATTGATACACTATAGAGTTATCTTTTTGTGTATCCTCTCCTTGTACTACTACCCATAATCCAGTTTGTTTTTCAAACACAGCTAAAGGATCACATGAAATTAAATTATTTATTTTATTACAATTTAACAAAGATCTGTATAAATTGTGTCCATCTTCATAATCTACATAAACATAATTATTTGAAGTAAAACCAAATCAATCTGCAAACCATTTATCATTTACTGGTACTATAGAAGAATAAGAAGTCATAATTTCCGTGATATTTTGATTTACATAATCCATAACATCTTGATAAGACATTTCAGGAACAATAAGTCATGTACATCTCCAATTAATTTCAGCAGTTTTTGTATTTTCAGAAACTACACAAGCTGGATTACACCCCTCTTTTATTAGATTAAGATTTGCATCAAACCACCAAGTTTTTGAATTTGGATTATATGATGATCCTGTTCATAGTGTTTCTCAAGATCCAATACAATTTTGCTCAGCTATAACTCTAGCTTGAGATTCTGTTAATCATACTTTATAACCAGGTGTTGCATTAACAGCATTCGCTCAGGCTAAAAAAATCCACCCACGAACTCAAGCTGTATTATAATCAGTAAATGAATTACTCAATATTCCATTTGCTAAAGCTGCATCAACATATCAAGCTCTCCAATCTTCTAAGGAATTATTTTTAGAAATATTCCTTGCTTGAAGAATCATTTTCAATGCTTCTACTTTTGATACATTATCATCTGGTCTAAATAAAGAATTTGGTGCAATAAAACCTCTAGCTAAAGCAGTTTCTGCATATTTGCATCACCAGTCAGATTCAGGTAGATCAGCAAATTTACCAGTACAAGTGTCTCAGACTTCTATAAGAGATAAATTTATCATAACTTTAAGCATCTCTCTTCTTGTAATAGAGATTTCTAAATTATAAGCATCAGGATTACTTGACTGGTCAACAATTACTCAAATAGAAGACAAGTCATTTGCTGCATCTATTTCTGTAGTTACATTTGCAGCATTTGCAAAAGAAAGAGTTGAAAGTAAAATTACCGTTAAACCTAGTATAGTAACAATTTTTTTAATAGTATTATTCATATAATAAATAATTATAAAATAAAAAAATGGTATCTATTTACCACAGTGGTTTATAGATTAATACTATACTGAAAAAAACAGAAATTACAATTATTAATTCTTGTGATGGCTTTGTAATCTAATTAAAACTTATAATATTTATTTTATAATTTTTTATTTTCAACATTACCCTTTATAGCTTTTTGAGTTTCTATTTATAAAAACCTCAAAAAATAATTCTTGAGGTTTTATAAATTATCGATTAGTCTCGACGCTTCTATATGGCTAGTCTATTCAGCTACAAGTTTATAACTATTGTGCTACTGAAACATTAACTGCCATTGGCCCTTTTGGTGAATTTTGAACATTAAAAGTAACATTAAATTTTTTACCTTTTTCTTTTCATTCAAAAATAGTTTTAAATTCAGCGATTCCACCTGTACATGTATCAGAATGAAAGAAAATATCTTTACCCCCCTCAGTAGGAGTGATAAATCCAAAACCATTTTTTTCATTTAAACTCATTACTTTTATTGTACCATTCATTATTGGTCACATAACTTCAAGTGACTCCATAGCTACAGAGGAAGTATTTTTTACTTGAGTAGCACAAATTTCATTATCCTTATGAGCAACTATCTCCTCAACATTTGTTAATCAATTATCTGGTGTATTCATATATTTTATTATTATAAAAAATAAAGTAACACAATTATTATAGCTTAAAAATAAGTATTTTACAAAAATCTGACTGAATAAATACTAAAAAAATCTCTTTACCACATACTTGACTTTATAAAGAGACTTTTAATATTTACAAATTTAAAATGGTGGAATTTGTTAGTAAATATTTTAACATTTTAATAAAATAATTATCTTAATATTATATTATCAGAAACAATTTTAACTAATTGATTATGTGTTTTTCAATTTGTTGCAATATATCAATTAATATCTCTATCATATCTTTGTTCATTTCAATATATATCTGTCATTTTTCATCAAGCTTCTTCAACTATAATTTTTAATGAAGCTCCATCATGATATGTTATATGAGGAAATATTACTCAATCAAACTCTCAAATAGCTACCATCATTCAAGCATACAATATACTACAAAGCCTAAATAACTTAACATTTATATTTTCTGTAAGTTCATTATCTATTTTATGTAAATTATATTTAGCATTTTTAAAATTTTCTATAGCTATAATAGATTTTTCATTAATATTCTCTCTATTATTTACAGATACTTTTTCTCAATTTAAAAATGTTCCCTTTCATTTTTCTGCTAATAATATTCTATCCATAAATGGTTCATATATAACTCAAGCAATTGGTTGTCATTTATATACTAATGCTAATGAAAATGTACAAATAGGTAATCCAGAAGAAAAT
Organism: Patescibacteria group bacterium UBA5194; assembly: GCA_002412935.1. Taxonomy (GTDB): domain Bacteria; phylum Patescibacteriota; class Gracilibacteria; order BD1-5; family UBA6164; genus Altimarinus. The sequence goes on from DHWA01000003.1 coordinate 2,839, forward strand.
GGAATAGTTCAATCGACAGGATCACAGACCCAAACATAATCACTTTCATTTTTTATATTACTCTCCTCTTCTCATTTTACACTATGAGTTGGATATAATTCATTAATTTTTAAGATAATTAATGAATTTATTTCTTTATCTGTTTTAGTAACTGGAGTATCATCTCATTTATATTCTTTACCCATTCATAATTTAAAGTTATTTTTAATAACTTCTCAAGATTGTTTAGCAATTAATTCTAAAAAATCAATATAATTCATATAATTAAAAATTAATTTTAAAATAATAAAATTAGTATATAAAAAAAGTAAAATAATCAAAATAATTATTTTACTTTTGGCTTTAAATTAGGATTGGTGGACTGAGCGGGGCTCGAACCCGCGACCTTGTCCTTAAGAGGGACCTGCTCTACCAACTGAGCTATCAATCCAAAAATTATAAGGATTTAGATTCCGGATCATACTCTCAAGAGTACAGGCGTCCGGAATGACATAGTCTTATAAAGTTATTGTAGTTTATTCAAAGAGTAAAAAAATGCAAAAAAATATTTAAAATCCACTTTGTAACTCAATCATATTATAATATTTTCACTTTAGTTTTAGAAGTTCCTTGTGATTTCCCTGTTCAACTATTTGTCAGTTTTCAATATAAAAAATCACATCTGAGTTTTTTACAGTTTGAAGTCTGTGAGCCACTACAACTACAGTTTTGTTTTTAAATAAATTCCTGAAAGCTATACTTACCTCTTCTTCATTGAAACTATCAAGAGCTGATGTAGGTTCATCTAGAATAATTATATTTGGATTTTTAAGCATTATCTTGGCTATTGCAAGTCTTTGTTTTTGTCATCAAGATAATTTAATTCACTTTTCTCAAATCTGTGTTTCCAGTTTTTTTGGTAATTCATTGATAAATTCACATTTTGCTTGCTTAATTACTTCATTTATCTCATCATCACTTGGTACATAATCAAGTGCATAAAGTAGATTCTCTCAGATACTTCAATCAAAAACTGATGGATCCTGACTAAGATATCAAATATGTTTATAAAAAGTTTTTAATTTTATTTGAGACAATTTCTGATTATCTACAATTATATGTCATCATTTTGGAGAAATATATCAAGCTAATAATTTAACCAAAGTACTTTTCCCTCAACCACTAGCACCTACAAAAGCATATTTTTTTCATCATTCTAAAAATAAATCAAAATCCTTAAAAACACTTGATTTTTCATTGTATCAAAAACTCACTTTTTTAAATTCTATATCTCATTTTTTGAACTCGAAATCTTGTGCATTAGTACTATCTTTGTATTGAGGAATAGTTTCAAAAACTTCTACAAGCTTATCTATATCTATGAAATATTTAAATATAACCTTAAAATAACCTCTTATTTGCCGTGCATATTTCGACATAATTTGCATAACCCAAGCAAGAAGAGTAAATGTTGCTATATCATATTTTCAACTAATTACTCAAACTCAAAATAATAAAAATAAAACAATATAAAATGAATTTATAAAAAGATCTGATCAAGTTTCCCATATTCTTTTTTTAAAATTTCACATCCACCGTAGTTTATTTAGTTCATCAGATATTTTTCATAATTCATCTGTTTCGTGAATAACCTTTTGATTTTGTAATATTTCAAATTTTGACATTAAAACTTTTATTTTTTTTCAATCTCAAATTACAAGTAATTCTTTAGCTTTTCTCCTTATCTTAAAAAGTTGCATTAATCACTTTCAATATAGATATAATATAACATAAAATAATCATAAAACACCTAAAAAATAATAAAAATTTGGAACTTTAATCAATATAAGAATTAACATATATATTATACTAATAGCATCAACAAAAATATTAATCAATAAAAATATTGATTCTATAAATGATTTTATTCAAGTAAAAATAATATTATTCATTTTTCCTGTCCCATATTCTTCAACTCTTGTATTATCAAGATTTACATATTCCTGCAAATATTTTGTATTTAAACCTTTTTCAATATCAATATATAAACTTGAACTAAATGAATCAATAAATAATGAAATAACTAAATTAATTAATGTAATAAATATAAATATAATAGTCAAAAAATATATTCAATTTATATCTCATTTTGAAATATCAAAAATAATCAAAGAAATTATAGAAACCAATATTACACTCTGAATACTATCAAAAAACTTAAAAAAAGTAAAAACATAAAAGTTTCTCTTTGAATAACTAATTGATAACTTTACCAACTCTATATATTTTGAATATTTTTTGAAAATCATATTTAATTGTTTTATAGTATGAACTAAGTAATATTATTTGTCTAATAAGTGAAACAAGTTGGTTTTATCTTGCTAGAGATTCCGGATCAAGTCCGGAATGACAAAAAAGAAGTCCGGAATGACAAAAGTGAAAACTACTCCACTTTTAATTTAATATCATTAAATCCTAGTTTTTCCATAGCTTCAAGAATAAGTTCCTTAGCTCAAACCTCTTGAAATGAATTCATTGCAATTTTTGAAGGAACTTTTATATCTAGATTTTGTCAATTAAACTTGATTTCTGCTCCTCTAAGTCACATAGTTAAGCTTCATTTTCATCATAATTCTTTTACTTTTGATACAAAATCATCTCTTTTGAAATCTGTATTATTTTTTTGTCATTCTGGACTTGATTCAGAATCTATTAAACTATTTTCAGTTTTTTCATCTGATCAAAATACATCTAAAACAGACTCAAGTTCTATATCACAAACTTCGTAAGTTTCTAATTCTTTTTTGGGTTCTTTTTTATTTGATTGTTTACTAGATTGTCATTCTGAGAGTAACGAAGAATCCCTTGAACTTTCGTTTTTATTATTTACATCGCTTAAGGGATCCTTCGCATTCGCTCAGGATGACATAGAAGTTAATTCATTATTTACTTTTGCATTTTCAATCCTACACTTCATACTTTCACTTCTTGTGACTATTTTCAAAATACCAGAAAGTAGAGTTATCTTTTCATCCATTGAATTTTTAGTTTTTGAATATGTTTCATCAAGTATTTCAAGTATTTGGTTTAATTCACATATACTTTCTCCAGATTTTATTTTAGCTAGAATCTCATCCCTGATATGATAAATCAAATCTTTGAAAAATAATTTTATATTTTTTCCATCTTCTATAATCTTATCAAAATCATAAACTACACTTTTATCATGATTCATAAGTTTCTTTCAAAAATCTTGCACAAAAGAACTTTCAGTAATCCCTAGATTTTTTATGATATTTTCAAAAACTATTTCGTTGTTTATAACAAATTGTTCAAACAATGTAATTGCATTTCTAAGTCATCCATGAGAATTTTTCACTATAAAATCAATTGATTTAGAATCAGTTTTTACTTTTTCTTCCGTAGCTATAAATTCCAATCTCCCTTTTAAATCTATATCACTTATATTTTTGAAATCATATCTTTGACATCTACTAAGTATAGTTTCAGGAATCTTATGAATCTCAGTTGTAGCAAGGATAAATTTCACATAACTAGGTGGTTCCTCAAGTATTTTCAAAAGTGCATTAAATGCTCCAGTACTAAGCATATGTACTTCATCTATTATATATACCTTGTATTTAGCAATATTTGGCAGAAATTGAGCTCTTTCTATCAAATCCCTTATATTATCAACTCAAGTATGACTCGCTGCATCTATCTCAATAATATCCATAAGTTTATTATCTACAATACTTAGACATATATCACAAGTATGACAAGGATTTCAATCTTTTTGATTCAGACAATTTATAGTTTTTGCCATTATTCTAGCCACTGAAGTCTTACCAGTTCATCTAGGTCCACAAAAAAGATAAGCTCCAACAAGCTTGTTTTCCTTAACAGCTTCCTGCAAAGTCTCCTTCACAAATGTCTGTCAAACCATTGACTCAAAATCTTTCGGACGGTATTTTACTGCTAAACTCATAATAATTTTTGTTAAAACTAGTTTTTGTTATTGTTCTATATTGTCATTGCGAGTGCAACGAAGCAATCCATTGCTCTTTTCCTCCTCTGCTAGGGGGAGGTTAGGTGGGGGGTATTATCCTGAACTCGTTTGCTGAATCTATAATACTTACTTCTATAGCATACCAATTTAATTTAAAATTTCAAGGATTTTTAATAAAAACTATTCATTTTTATTACTATTTAAGCATAAAAATTATTTTAAGTTTTTTAAATCTTGTTCTAGTTCTTTCAAACTTTCTATTTTTTCTATTTTTCTTTGATCATCTTTAAATGTTTCAAATTCTTTTTCTGCTTTTGATAAAGATAAAGCATGAGATATTTTTCAATAATGATCTAGAAGTTCTTTTTTATTCATTTGAAGTATCATATCAAGTTGTTTAATCCAATCGTTCATAGTCATAGAAATTTGACTTTGTGCCATACTTTCAGCAAAAGCAAGATATTGTTCCACTATAAGTCATAGAGTTTTCATCTCATTTTCATCAAGATAATTTTTTGCGACACTTATGTCTTGCTTTGTGATTTCTTTTTCAGTTTTTTTATCAAATGATTGCATTCAAACAAATGGTTTTGAACTATCTATTCTATAATAAACAAGTTCTGCAGCAGTTTTTTGACTTATTGCCCAAAGAAGTTTATTTTGAATTGTTTTAAAAAAATTGATTGTTTGTTCATTTTTAATATCATAATCTATAGAAGTAGTATAGATATCTTTTATTTTTTGATAAAAAACCCTTTCTGATAAACGGATTTCTCTTAGTTTTTCTTGTAATTTATCAAAATATTCTGTTGGTTTTCAAGTTTTTAATTTTGATTCATTCAAACTAAATCATTGTAATAAATATTCTTTAAGTCTTAGAGTTGCCCATATTCTAAATTGAGTTCCACGAATAGAGTTTACACGATATCAAACCGAGATAATTACATCTAGGTTGTAGTGTTTCACTCTATAATTTTTTCAATCACTGGCAGTTACCGAGAAATCCTCGGTAACTGATTCTTCGCTTAGTTCTCAACTTTCATAAATATTTTTTATATGCAAAGCAATATTATCAGTAGTGCAATCAAATAACTCTGACATATTTTTTTGAGACATCCAAATATTTTCATCTTTTACAAGAGTATCTACTTTTATTTTTCAGTCATCTGTTTTGTAGATGAGAATTTGAGAAGGTTGGTTATGCATAATTTAAATTTATTATAATACTCGTATTATATACAATTTAATACAAAATCAAAGTTTTATTTTAAATTTTCAAGGATTTTTTTGATTTCTTCACATAAATATTCTATTTCTTTTTTAGTTATATCTAGTTTTGCTTGATTTAAGTATTTTTCTTTTGATTTTTCAAGAGATTTTATAAGTTTTTGTATTTTTTTATTATCCAGATTTTGTGATTCTAGTTTTGATTTTAATTTTTGTAATTTATTTTTATGTTTAAGATTAAATATAGTTTTATAATCCAATCTAAATAAATCTGTTATAGATTGCGAAATTAATTCATCATTCACTTTTACATCTCATAATTCTCCATTTTCATAATCAAATTCTATATTATTTTCATAAGCATCTTTTATATTTTTTAATTTTCAAGTGTATTCATCATATATAAATTTTAAAGTATTATTATCACTAATTATTTCTTTTATATTTCAATTTATATGATAATTAATACTTACCTTTTGAATATTTTCTCATTTTATTATCTCAATTTTTTCAATTCTATTTTGAATAAAACTATAAAAATACTTTTTTTCTAGACCTAAATCTGCTAAATTTTCTTTAAAAATTATATTATTTGAATTAACTTCAAGTGTTTCTAATCAATTACTTTTATCACTTTTATACTTAAAATCCTTATCTATAGTAAATTTTGTATTTTCTCAATTAACATTTATTATAATGATATTTTGTTTATTTTTATCAGCATCAATTTTAAACTGATAATTTGTATTTATAACTCAAATACCCATATTATACAAATTCAAATCTATATTTTTATAAAACATAGCATTCAATACATTTTCTCAAGTTATTTCTGATACTCATTTTTTACCTTCTTTTTCTATTTTTACCGTTTCAGTTTTCAATATTTTATTATCTTTATTCAATAATTCTAAAGTTAATTCATAATTTCAAGCATCTTTTAAAGGAATTTCTAAAATTCAGTCAATTTTTTCTTCTCAATTCTGCACTGTTCAAGTATTATTGAATGTCTGTCATTCCCTTGAAGAAGGGAATCTTCCTTGTATTGTATCCGAATTATCTAATCTATACCCTATTTTCTCCACATTTTCTCTTCCCTGTCATTTTACATTGTATCTAATATCGATTTTATCTTTAATAGTTTTAAACTCTTTTGTAACTTCAAGTGTCAAAGGTAAATTTGAATTTAAATCCACATATTTACTTCAACTAGAACTAGAAACTACTTCATAATTTTCATTAAATCCTAGTTTTGCTTCTCATGCTATAATCACTCAAGAATTTGTAATATTTCATTTATCATCATAACTAGATAATACTATATGATATTCTCAATCTCATGTAGAATTTGTCTCTATTTTATGATTTATCAGTTCTCATTTATTACCAGGAATCAAGAAAAATTCTCTTTCACCACTTTCCCCAGCTCTACCACTTGTCCAAGCTCATGGGATTTCATTTATAATCATTCATGTATCTCTATCTATTCATATTCTTCTTCATTGTTCGTCTGTTATTAAGATATCTATTGGAGAAAGGATTTCGTACATAGAGTATGATTTAGTTTTTTCTATTGCTCATCAAGGTAAATCTAATGAAAATGATCAATTAAAATCATTATTCTTTTTTATATAATAAGAATCAAAATAAATTGAAAGGTTTGTTGTATTTTGAATTCATGCAATTTTTCAATCTTTATATAGATATTTTAAAAGATAATTTGTATATCAAAAATTATCTACTAGATATTTTTTTTCATAATTTGTATTATATGTTCAAGCCAAAAAATCAACTATTTTTACACTTGTAATAAATGGCATTTTTGTATGTGAACAAGCTTCATTTGTAGTATTTGTTCAAAATCATGTATAAGTACTTTGATTACAATCAATTAATTTTGACTCAAATTTTGAATTATCAATTTCTTTTCAATCTGAACTATCATTTGGGACTAATCTAAGATTATAAGAAGGAACAGTTCCGTCTCATCAAAGTCAAGATTGATTTCTTGTCTTATTTTTTATTAAATAATAATCTTCTCATACAAAATCTTGATATTTATCATAGATATCTTGTCAATTATGTTTATATGTTTCATCTACAACTACATTTTTATACCCACCTCATATTGAAACTCATTCTTGTACTATATTACCCAATTCAAAATTAACTATATTATTTTCATCTTTATTTCAAGTAACATTTGAATAATATGAGATATATTTATTATCTATCTTATCAAACATTTTTTCTATATTTTCTTTTTTATTTAATTCTTCTAAAAAACTATTTTTTGGATAGTTTTCTGCTGGTACAACATATTTTTGATTAGTATTTGAAGTTAAAACTGACTCATTAGGATAATTTTTTAAAAGGTATCATAAATCTTTACTATTATAATCATTATTATTTTTTATATCTGGGAGTAGTTGTCATATAGTTACAATTCAATTTGGAATTTCTTTTTCATATCAATGAATTTGTTTATAAAATGTATCGTCAGTAAGTGTATGTCATAAAGCAAATTTCAAAGCATGTCATTGCCAAAAACCATCGGTCATTTCCATATTTCACTTTTCCCAAATAGGAAGAGCTATTGGAGATCATCTTTGAGGAGTTGATATAGTCACAAATTTGTTTACTTTTATATCTTTTGAAATAGTTTTTGATGAGTATGGGTTTTGACATTTTACAGTTGAAAGATTACTTATTTTTCAATTTACTGGATCTTTAATTGATACTCAATCAATAAATTTTATTCAATTTGTATTTTTTATTTCAATACACATATCTTCAATCATAGCTCTTGCAACCAATCATCACATAGAATGAGCTACTATATTTACCTTTCAAATATTACAATTATTTTGAGATTCATAATCTCTGAGTATAAGTCATATAAGTTGTGTAAGTAAAGTAGCTGTAATCTTATTATCTTTTTTCCAGTCATAACCAAATACATATAATCATCACTTTGGATTTTTTCAATCAATACTTAGTGTAAACTGATCTTTATAAAATACATCTTTTATACTGTATCAATTCTGTTTAAATGTATAAATCAAGGTATCATATGCATGAGTTATAGGATCAGGAATCCATCTCTTTATATTATTTCATGATTCTTTATATCATTCTTCACTATACCAAGAAGCTAATATTCAAGGAATTAAAATAGTTGGAATATCTTTTTCTTGTATATTTTCACAATTATTACTTCATAATGTTAAAATAGCTCTTTCCTCTGGTATTAGTAAAGCTTTTGTCTGTGATATTAATAATAGTGATAATAATAATATTGATAGTAACTTTTTCATAACATTGTTTTATAAATTATTTTATTTCTTCCCAATCTCAATTAACAGTTTTTTTATATTTCAAATTTTCAGATTGTATAAACATATTTAAATGTATTCATTTTATATCATAAATATTATCTCAATATTTATTGAGATTATTATAAAAATCTTTTTCAGTGACTTCTTTGTTTAAAAATTTAATATACTGTTCTTTTGTATATATTGAGATATCAACTAGTATTTTATCCAATGCATTTTTTTCTAAATAGTCCAATAGTTTTACATTATCCAGAAAAAAATTCTTTTCTTCTATATAATTAGTATTTATATTAGTCATCCTTCTAAGAAAATAAGCCTGAAAAGTCTTATCTTTATATTTCTCTAATATATTTTTATATCCAAATTCATTTAAGTCTTTATATATTCTCATATACAATCAAGGTTGATTTTGTATCATCGCAAACTCCAATCCATCAATACTATCATCTAAAGTCTTAAATGGTTTATATAATGTATAATCATATCAATACTTTTCAGTTAAGAAAAAATACCTCTCTTTATTTATTATATTTTTTCAATCTTGATACATAAATAATCTTGGATGTGTTTGTAAAGTATACCATGGATTAATAAGATAAAAAAGAAGATTTATTACTAATCAGAAAATTATTGCTCATATTCATAATCTAAGTCTATCTTTATTTGTTTTAAGCTTGATAAGAAATAAAAGCATGACTATTCATACAACTATTCATATAATTCAAAATACCAAACTGCTTGTAACCATTTTACTATCCTTAAAAACTCATACAAGTTCGGCTCTAATTGGTATAATATAATAAAATGAGTAAAACTTTAGCATAAACCTTACAGATAAAGCTACTCATATCATTATCAGCAAAATTACTCCCAATATATTATTACTTGATTCTTTCTTTACCATACCACTTTTAATTAAAAATTAAATTATTCTCTACTTAAAAACTCTCTTAAAATCTCAATTAAATCTTCCTTTTTAGAACTAACATAAATTGCATTAATCTTTTCTAGATGTTTATCTGTTAAATAAGATATATTTTCTCCTAGTTTATCATAAAACATTACTTCATATTGCAGATTTTGGAATGAATTATAACTTATATTTTTATCATAAAAACTGTTTCCATAAGTTATACTTTCTGTAAGTATATCTATAAATTTATTATAATTATCTAAACTATATCATTTTTTTACAAAAGTAGTATATCAAGCTTCAAAATACAATAATTTTATGTAATCTTTATAAATTACTATATCCTTTTCTTGGCTTCTATTACTTGAATAATAAAGTTCTGAAAATAAAGTTTTCAAGGTATGAGTATCATCACAATTTATATGAGATACACAATTATATAGATTATCAAACTTCTTTTTATCAATAATTTTATAATCTTTTAAATATTTATTTATCAAAAACACTTTATCTATTTCTCTTAAAACAAAGTTATATTTCTTGTTTCAGTAATATTTATCTAATAATACTAAAAAATTATTTTTAAGTTTTACTAAATTTTTTTCTATATATAAAAATAAATCTATAAAATCTTTTTCATTTATCCTATCAGTTTTTGACACTCAAGTTTTAAAAAGTCCGAGTTCATTAAATATATCAAAACTTATATTTTCATCTGATATATAAGTTCCAAATATTATATTGGATAGATATAATGATGTTTTTGAATAAGTTAAATATGCTTCGTTTTCTAATAAAGATACATTTAAATATAAATCATTGAAAAGTAAATTATTACTATCTCAAGTATAAATAAAATCAAGAGCTTGTTTTTCTCTTATATAAGAGTCTAAAAACGGTTTATTTATAAATAATTCTGATTTCTGAAAAATTCAGTTTTTATCAAAAAATGAAGCTTCACAAGTGAAATATTTTTTCAATAGACTATCATCAATTATATATTTTCAATTAATTAAAAAATCATCAATTATTGTATTTAAATTATCATTACACTTTAATTTTATTTTAGATTCTACAGTCACAGTATCTGGAATATTTAAAACAAGTTCATTATTTAAAAGATTTAAAAAAAGTCATCATTCTTTCTTCTTTCCCTGATAATTAACAGTTACAACATCACTATAAAATCAATAATTATAACAATTATTGTAAACAACAATAAAATATGAATAATTTGTTCATGAATTTAAAGAGAAATCTTCAAAATTATCTATTCAATCGACCACAAGATATTCTTTAAATTCTGGTGAAATTTTGATGATTTTTATTTTTTCTTTTGATTGATTTTGCCAAGAAAGACTTATATAATCAAGTAATCAATTATTTTTTATTTCAACTTTTATATTACTTGCATTTTGTGGAACACTACATGATTTTAAATCTGATGAAGCTCACAATGTTGGTACAGAATCATTAGAATTTTCACTAATATATTTTATCAAAGGATAATCTAAAAAATTATTTTCTAGGACTTGATTATCATAAACTAAAGTATTACTATCAAAATTCTTCATAAATCATAAAGGAGCAATACTATTAACTGGAGTTTTAGAAGTTCTATTAGTTCCCAAAAATCATATACTACTCCAAAGTTCAGGACTTATAGTATAATTATATTTATTTCAAATATATCATAAAAACTCAGATTCAAATTCTTGACTAAAAGTATCTATAAAATTACTTCAAAAATAACCAAATATATTACTTTGGTAAGATGAATTAAAGTTTTGTAGATTATCTATTGATTCTATTGTATTTCCAGAAGAACATAAGTTATCTCATTCATTATATCAATCACAAAAATAAGCATCAGCAATGCCTCATAAAAAAAGTGTTGTGAAAAATATAAAAATTAAAAATATTTTTTTTATCATAATTTACTACCAAGAAAAAATAGCATAAACTGTATTAGCCAATGAAGGTACGTCTTGTCATGTAATTTCTTTATACAATGATGTACTACTATAATTTAATCTAAACATATCATTTGCATAAAGTTTTTGAAATACCCATCAAATTCATTTAGTTCATAAATTATCCAGGCGATAGTTTTTTCTCAGATTTCTTATATCATAAGTATCTGTATAATCTCAAGAAAATACATTGTTTATAATATTTCTATTTTTTGAAATATCTATTGTATTTGTATTTTCAATTAAATTATTTATAAAAATTCAATACTTTAAATTAGTATCATTTTGTCAAAGATAAAAATTATTAAAATTTGAAAATTTGTTGTTTATAAATGAAGCATTTCTAGTATTTTCTGTTGTAAAATTATTTCATCCAAAATCTATCTCATTTGACATCAAAGTAAAAAAATCAAAATCATATCAAGCTAAAACAGCTCACATTTCCATAAACTTTATATCATAAATTCAAGTAGAATAATTATTTATAAAATTTATCTTACTATCCTTAACTATCATAGGAGTATGAAAATTGTAATTTCAATTTACTTCTACATTAATAGTTGAGTTTTTTATATATTGAAAAGGGTTATAATGATAAAAAGAACTATAATAATTTCCCGGTGACCATATATAAGCAATTGTAGTTTGTCATATTTCAGTTCAAGGCAAAAGTTTTATATATGAATTTATAATTTTAATTCAATAATTCATATATAAATAAATAGAAACTCATGGTGAAGTAAAATAATAACCTATTGAATTACTCAAAAATTTTGCATTATCAAAAATTATATTTCCTTTTCAAGGAGGTATATCAAAAGTAATATCACTTATAGAGAGTCCATTATCTCAAACTCATTCTATTTTTAAAAAATTTTTGTATGTGTATCAATCAAAATTAAGTGAAGTTTGAGTTGTTCATTGCCTCATTAAAGTACAATTAACTTTTATATTGAAAATTATTCAGCTTTGTGTACTCAAAGATCATGTATTTATGTATGTATTTATATAATTTATAGTTTTTTCTATTCATTCATTTAATGTCTTATAAGATTTTGTTGAATCAAAAGGAGTTCAAGATGAATCACTTCAATTTAAACAGTCTATAGAAGTATAATCATTTTGGTAATCAGAGGCAGCAAATACATGTAAATTTACAAAACAAAAAAATCCAAGTATAAAAAGGATAACTTTTCTCATAAAAACAAACAATTAAAAAAATAAATTTATTTATTACAATACTCGTATTATATACAATATAATATAAAATCAAGAATATTTTAAAAAATCTAATTTTAAAAACATAAGTTATATTAACTACTTCAACTTTTTCTTTTCCACACTTTTCAAAAATCTCTCTCAACTTATCACTCTTTTTCAAGTTTTTGCTTCTATCTCTTTTCTAGCATTCCCTGCGACTTCTCATCACTTTTTTGCAACTTTTTTATTTTCTTCTAATCATTTTGGTTTTTCTTTTTTGCCTATTTCTGTAGTTGTAGCTTCTGCTAACATATTTAAGATAATTTCAAGATTTGTCATATTGTCTCTTAAATTCTCTTTTTTTAATCATTTTACATCTTTATATTGTCTTGTACTCATTCAAGCCCAAGCTCTTGTAATTTCATCTGTCAATATTCAATATTCTTTATTTAATACTCATGATTTTGTCCATTCATCAGTGAGTTGTTTCCTTACTTCTATACTTTTTAATCTTTGGTTTATCCAATCTTCACTATATCATTTTGCAAGATAATTATTTAATGCTCTGTTTATAGCTAATTCTGGATCTTCAGTTTCTTCAACTCTTTCATAACCTACTTTAGCAAGCCATAATTTAAAAGGTTCAGCATTTTTTGATGGAATTGATTGAATTATACGAAATATAGTTTCTGTATCTGCTACATCTGTTTTATAATTTTTTCAATCTGAAGCCATTAATTTCAGTTGGTGACATTTTGTCACCGACTCACTTCATTCTTCTTTTAATCTTTGTTTTAGTTTATTCCAATATTTTCTTGAATCTTTACTATCTGATAAAGTTCAAACAATATCAACAACCGAAAAATACCAATTTTCAGTAATATCATCCCAAATTCTTCTAATTTGTTTTCAATTAAATATTGCAAGATTTGTATTTTTCATATATTGCTGAATTACAAACTATAATACTCACATTATACACAGTTTAATATAAAATCAAGAATATTTAAAAAAATCTCTAGTTATAAGCTAGAGAAATTAAAGGAATATTTTCTTATGATTCTGAAACGAGTTCAGAGTGCTTGCGAAAATAGTCCTTTAAAGAGAAAATAGATACATCTAGATACAATACAACGAAGATTCCCGACTTCTCGGGAATGACAAATACTGGATTGCTTCGTTACTCTCGCAATGACAATTACTTCTCCCCCTCCATCTCCCCCAAAATCCCCTCAATCACATCCCTATCATGCCATTCTACTGGTCATGCATTTGTTAGCATTAGGTGTTCATCTCACTTACCTGCGATAAGTATAACATCATATTCTTCTGCTGTTAATAAGGCTGTTCTAATAGCTTCTTTTCTGTCTGTGATTACCCAAAAATTGTCTCATTCTTTTCTTTCTATTCCTGGAATTACATCTTTTATTATACTTTCAGTTTTTTCTGAATAATCATCATCTTGTGTCAAAACTACTACATCTGATTTATCTGAAACTATCTTTCACATAATTGGTCTTTTGGTCTTATCTCTATCACCTGTCGCTCAAAATACAGTAATAATCCTTTTAACTCATTCTATTGATCTGATGGTATCAAGTACTTGTACCAAAGCATCTGGAGTATGTGCATAATCTACAAATATTTTGAATTTTCAATTATTTTCTACTTCTTCCATTCTTCAAGCTACTCAGTTTATTGATTTTATTACTTTTTGTATTTGTTCAGGTTTTAATCAAAAAGCTATAAATACTCAGATAGAAGCCAATATATTGTAAATATTAAAAGTTCATCTCAATGGTGTATCTATTGTAAATTTAGATCAAGCAATTTTTACATCAAAACTTGTTCATTCAAAAGTACTTTTTACATTATCAAATTTGATTGTAGAAGAACTATCTTTTCAGTATGTATACAAATTATCAAAAGTCTCAGCCAGAAATAAATCCTTATAATCTGATTCATTATTGATTATTGCTATTTTTTTAACTCATTGTTTTCTCTTGTAAATGATTAAATTTTTGAAAAGTTGAAGTTTTGTATCTACATAATTATCCATAGTTTTATGTAAATCTAGATGATCCTGAGTTATATTTGTAAGTACAGCAAAATCATAGTTTAATCCAAAATTTCTATTCATCAAAATAGAATGAGAACTTGTTTCTATAACTGCGATAGTACATCATCTTTCTTTTGCTTGTTTTAATAATTTTTGTAATACAAAGGCATCTGGTGAAGTCATTTTTGTATTATTTACTACTTCTTCATCTCACATAATTATGTTTATAGTTGAAAACATAAATACCTTGTATCAAGCTTCCCTTAATCATTTTGCTATGATATTTGTAGTTGTAGTTTTTCAGTTTGTCCCAGTTATCCCAATTACAGTCATCTTCTGACTTGGAAATCCATAAACAATATTAGCCAATATTGCTCTAACTTTATGATACATAAGCCTCAAAGGATTATCAAGAGAAACCATTTTTTTAAAATTTAAACTCATAATTTTATAGTTAAGAGCTAAGATTTTTTGTCATTGTCTGGCTTGACCTGACAATCTAGTGTACAATCTCTATAAATACTTAATTCATTTCAAATATTTTAATAAAGTTTTTATGACTGGATACTCGTATCAAGCACGAGTATGACATTTTTAATTACATTTATACTCACTAAAACTCAGTATATGGCATATTATAATACTCAAACAAACCTCTAGATCCAAAAGTCTTTCTCACATTATTTTGCAGTCAAAGTTTTTCTATCCAAAGATTAATTTCTTCATCACTACTTGCTTCAATTTCAAGAAATGTAGGAATTCATTCATATTCATCTATATCAAATTCTAAATGATCAATTTTATATGAAAGTCTTTGTTTTACTTTCTCTCTAGTAGGTACTAAACCATACTTTTCCAAAGTTTTTTTAAATCATTCTATATCAGTAACCACACATTCCGTTTCTTGGGAAATTCTGATATCTGTTTTACTTTCCTTTTTCTTAATTGTATATAGATTACAATCTCATTTTGTTCTCAATCTAAAAAGTCTTTTTTTGTCTTCCATTTTAGAGTTTGCATAATCATAATAAGTATCACAAACTGTATCTTCAAAAGTCTTTACAGCACCTAATTCCTCAAGTTTTTTTATCAACTCTTCTTTGTTTATTTCTAGTATCTTAATTTCTTTTTCTAACATTATTATATTTAATTTAATTTAATTAATTACTTTCTTTGGTTCATCAGTTAATTTATTATCTAAAAATTTTGTACTTCACGTAGCCATTCTTGGATATTTACTTTCATCATCAAGTCATAATGTTTCTAAACATTTTGTTATACTTGTAGTTTCAGAAGCTTCAATTTCCATCATTTCTTGTTTTCAATCATATTTATCAATATCAAATTTTGTCCATCATCAAAATTCTTTATCAGATTCAATTGCATATGAAATCCTATCCTTCTTTTTCTTACGAGTTTCAGTAAATCATGCTGAAGTAATTGCATTTCTAAATAAATCAAAATCTACAATTTCAAATTCTTGTTCAAAACATGTTCTTGTTTCAACCTTTCTTTCAACAGCAAACCTCTCAAACATTTTTTGCTCATCATCTGTTAATTTTCTTTTAATTGTATAATAATACTTAGGAGTTCATCATCATTTTGGTGTTTTTTTTCTGATTCTAAAAGTACTTTTATAAGTATTATCTCATAATTTTGTTCTTAAATTATTGTTTTTATTATCATAATCATAATAAGTATCTTCAATTTCTCACTCAAATGTCTTTTTTGCTCAATGTTTTTTTAGTTTTTTAATTATATCATCTTTAGCTCATCATATATTACATATTTTAACTTCTTCTTCTATTTCATGTTTATTAACAATATTTCAAGATAATTTTATAAATCAATATGAATGTAAAACCATTAAAAATGTAGTCAAAGTTGGATCTTTTAAAACATGATATATTATTTCTCAAGTTTTATCATATACATCTTTGAGTCTATCAGAATATTTACTTGTATCAAATCATATTGAATCAAGTACTCTTAATATCCATAAAATTAATACTCTATAAGATATATTTTGAATCAATTTATTTAATTTCTTATTATCATTTATATAATTATTTAATTTTTCAGATTTGTTTTTTCATAATATTTTCATAACCTCTTCTGCAACCCTATCTATTTCTGATTCAATTTTTTCAGCAGTTAATAATTTTTTTTCATCATTTAATAATATATCATTACTTAATCATTGAATACATTGTCTAGATGTAGAAGATCACTCTGATTCATCAAGTTTAATTAATAAATCTTCAAATATTACTGAATGGAAATCTCATGATTCTTTTTGTCATAAAAAATCTTCTATTATTTTCTTTTCATTTCATTTAAATACCGTTAATCATGAACTTCTATTCTCTGCATTATACATTTATAAATTACTTTTAAAAATTAAATATGATTTTAAATTAATACTTGTTTTTATGTTTTTGTCAATAAAAAATCATATTTAATTAAATCTTTTTCACTAATTTTAATCCTATTCTTCATTTTTCTTTATCAACAGTCAAAACTTCTATTTCAATTTTTTCTCAAACTTTAACAATTTCTTCAACTGTAGCAACTCTAGTAGGAGCTAATTTTGAAATATGAATCATCCCAGTTTTACCCCTAAATTCAACTATTGCTCATGTTCAAGTAATTATATTTATAATTTCTCAAGTGTGTATTTCTCAAACTGTAGGTTCCCATATAATATTTTTAACCCAAGCTAATGCTTTTTCTGCTCATATACTATCTTTTCAAGTTACAAAAGTCTTTCAATCATCTTCTATATGTATTTTTACAGCAAAAGTAGCTTCTGCTTTTTGAATATTTTCTCATCATTTTCAAATTATTTCTCTTATTTTATCAACAGGAATAACTATACTAAGTATACGAGGAGCATGTGGAGAAAGTTCTTTATTTGGTTCTGATATAATGCTATTCATTTCTTTAAGTATATAAGAAGTTGCCTCAGTACTTTGAGAAAAAGCCTCTTTAAATACTTGCATACTTAATCATTTTACTTTAACATCAAGTTGCATAGCAGTTATACCATCTTTAGTTCTTGCTACTTTAAAATCCATATCTCCTAGGAAATCTTCTTGAGCTTGAATATCTGAAAGTATTTTATATTTTCAAGTTTCTTCATCATAAATCATACCCATAGCAACTCAAGCTACATGAGTTTTCAAAGGAACTCAAGCATTCATCAAACTCATAGAACTTCAACAAATTGAAGCCATAGAACTAGATCAATTACAAGTCATTGTTTCTGAAACTACTCTCATCATATATGGAAAATCTAAATCATTTGGAAGAACTACTTCTATTGCTTTTTCAGCTAGTCTACCATGACCTATTTCTCTTCTACCTGTTCATCTCATCATTCTTACTTCTCAAACTGCATACGGAGGAAAGTTATAATGATGAATATATCTTTTTGTATCTTCTTCATACATACCATCAATTATTTGAATATCATCTGGTCATCCCAAAGTTGTAACTGATAAAGCTTGAGTCATACCTCTTTGAAATAATGCACTTCAATGAGTTCTAGGTAAAAGTCCTACATCTCAGATTATTTTTCTTACTTCATTTAATTTTCTTCCATCAAGTCTTTTTTCATTTTGAAGGACATTTAATCTCATAACTTCTTTAACTCTCTTGTAAACCAAATCTCAAACAAAAGTCATTTCTTCTTTTACTTTTAACATATCACTACCTGCTTCAAAAGCATACAATTTTTCATTTATTAAAAAATCTTTTACTTCTTCATCAAATTTATTTAAAGTTTCCTGAAATTCATGTTTTCAAGTCTCATAAAGAGCATCCAATTTTTCTTTAGTTAAAAATTTTTGAATATTTGAATAAAGAGTCTCATCTGGTTTATTATAAAATTCTTTTACTTTACATATTCAATAATTTTTTTCATAATCAGCAATAAAATCTAATTGTGCTTTACAAATTGTTTTTATTATACCATGAGCAAACTCCAATGATTTCATCATATCATCATCAGATACTTCTTTACTTTGAGATTCTACCATAGTTATTGCATCTACAGTACCTGCAACAATTAAAGTTAATTTAGAATCTTCTTCTTCTATAAAATTTGGATCAAATATAAGTTTATCATCACTTGTTAAAACAACTCTAACTCATGATACAGGTCATTCAAAAGGAGCTGTAGTCATAAGTAAAGTCAAAGAAGCTCAAGTAATTCAATGAAAACTGAAATCTGATTCATTTGAACTAGAAAGAGTTGCTGCTATAATTTGAATTTCATTTATTAATCATTTTGGAAACATAGGTCTAATAGGTCTATCTATTATCCTAGAATTGATTATTGCAACTTCTGAAGGTCTTCATTCTCTTTTATGAAATCTATTTCAACCTATTTTTCAAGTTGCATAATATTTTTCTTGGTATTCAACTGATAAAGGAAAATAACTAGCCATTTTATTTACTCATTCTTCTTTTATTCCACAAGTTGTAAATAAAACATTTCAATTTTCATTACTTATTGTAACAGCTCAATTAGCAAGTAATCCTATTTTTCCTGCTTCAAAAGTAATATTTTGTCATTCTATTTCATAAGTTTTTTTAAGAGATTTTAGCTCTGTTGCAGTCTTATCAGATAATCAAATCA
Organism: Patescibacteria group bacterium UBA5194; assembly: GCA_002412935.1. GTDB lineage: Bacteria > Patescibacteriota > Gracilibacteria > BD1-5 > UBA6164 > Altimarinus. The sequence continues at coordinate 22,179 of DHWA01000003.1, forward strand.
TAATTATAAGTATTAAGAAATAAATAGTACTAATTATTGTAATTTTTATGAAATACTAAGTTTCAAGTAATAGTCACTAAATTTTTTATCAACTAATACTTGCTTCTTAATACATCATCTCTTACCAAAATTTTTACTTGCAAAAGTATACTCAAAAAATAAAAAAAGTGAAAATATTTTCACTTTTTTTATTTTTTATAATTATTACTTATTAACAAAAAAATTTTTCACCTTTTGTAATGTTTTAATCTCTGCTTTTGTAAGTTCTATATCTAAATTTGATTTTAATACTCATTTTTCAGATAATAAAATAGCAAGTGGTTTTGTTTCTTCAAATTTAGAAAATATTATACTTATAATAACCATTATAGGAACAGACAATATAGCTCCTACAAAACCCCAAATAAGTCACCAAAACACTAAAGCTAAAAGTATAACTAGAGGACTTAAATTAAGTTTATTTCAAGTAAGTTTTGGATCTATAATATTTCACACTATCATTTGAATTAAAATAAGTCATGATAGTACTATAAAAAAATTAACATGCCCATCAAACTGAATTAGACTTAAAACAGCAGGAAATATTACAGCAATAACTGATCAAATATTTGGTATAAAATTTAAAATAAATATCAAAAAAGCCCAGAACATAGCAAAATCTAATCATACGGATTTCATGACCATATATGAAAATAATCAAGTCAATAGACTCACGAAAGTCTTGATTAAAAAATACGATTTTACATCTTGTCTTATTTCATGTATTATATCAAAAACCTTTTTCCTTTTATCTTTATCACTAATAATTAAATCAAGTTTCTTACTAAAAAATTTATATTCTAAAAGTATAAATATAAGATAAAAAAGTATTATTCAAATATAACTAAACATATTAGTTATCAAAGTTGCCATAGAATTAAAAACCCTTTGTAAATCTATATAATTCCATAATTTTTGATAGAATTCTCCTTCTTCAAGCCCAAATCTAAGTACATTTTTATCTATCAAAAACCTTAATTGATCTTGATAAAATGATGATTTTAAAAGTATATCTTCTATATTTTTATTTATTATATTTGCTACAATCCAGAAAATAAATCCATATATAAGAGCTGTGATAATAAATGATACAAAAGAATTTTTTATATGTTTTTTAAAAAATGAGTATGTTGAAATAATTGAAAACGCTAAAAATAAAGCAATAACAAAAGGAATAATAAATGAAGATCCTATATAAAGTACATAAAAAAATATAACTAAACTAATAATTGTTAAATTTATATTTAATAAAGTATTACTTTTATTTATATTCATAAATTATAAGAAAAAATTTATTTTAATTCTAATAAAAAAATTTGTAATTTTTCGATAAGTAAATCATATACGTATAATTCTATTTTTCAAACACTAATTCGAGATAATACCTTCTTTTCCTTTTTTATCTGAACATTTTTTATTATTCTTTCCAAAATATATTTTCTTTTTTCCAAACTTAAATTTATAAAATCTTTATTATCCTTAAACAATTGTAGTTTTTCATCAATTTTTGTTGTAATTAATTCATTTAAATCATTTTCAAATTCATCATTATTAATTTTAATTTTTTCTTTTATAATTGTTACTTTTTCATCTAAAATTTCTTTATTTTTAGATATTTCATCTTTGATTAAGTTATTTTGTTTTATAGCTTTTAAACTATCTTTTATATAATCTAAATAATCTTGTAATTTTTCAGTATCAACAAATACTATGATTTTTCTATAAGTTTCTTTTTTTATATTAAGTAATTTTTTTTCATAATCTAGAACACCTTTTTGCACCTTGAAATCATTATAATCTTTTATAATTTTATTTATTTCTTCTATCTGTGAAAGAGTTAAATCATCTTTTAAAAATTCTTTTACATCAGAAATACTTGATAAATCAGGAGTTTTTTGATATATCTCCTTCTGTTTTTCTTGTAATATAGCTATATTTTGTTTCAATTCAACGATAGTAACTCACGTTGAAGCTGAAACTTTACCAAAAATAGATAAAATAAACAAAACTATAAATATTATTTTTACATATCTGCCAAAGTTAATCATATCTTATAAAATTATATTTTAACGAAAATTAGAGAATCTTTTTAGAGTTTAGTTGTTAAACTAAGGCTTTAACTCGAAAAATGATATGATTCTCTAATTTAAGTAAATGTATGATATACAATTTTATATTATTTACAATCTTTTAATGTAAAGATTACGTGAAGAAATTAATTAAATATTTTTAATATATCATCAATATTTAAATCTTCTTCATTTTGATACTTAGTTTTATATATTTTCAATTTTGAAGTAATATACTGTGTCAAATTAATATACAATGGATTATCTATTTCTAAAGTTCACATTTTTAATATAATTCAATTTATATTATCTATTTTATCTGCTTTTGTATTATAATTAATTTCAAGTTTTGTTATATATCTCTTTATAACTGAATCAAGTTTTAATTTAACTTTACTCGTTAATTCTTTAGCATTTTTACTTAAATCTTCACATTTTCAATTACCATATAACACATATGAAGATGTATTATATTTTAATAAACACTCATTATCATATGTCATATACTGTAAAGAATTTTTACATCAGTCTTTTAATACACAAGTTTTTACTGTTTTTACTCAACACACGTAATTTTTAGATAAATCACATCAATGTATATCACAATCAGAGCTATTTAAACTATTTTCATATTTTGTATCACATATTCAATCTCAAACTTTTGCACACGTTGTATGACATCATGGCAACAAAGTTTTATGACCTGTTTGCTCATTAACTTCATAACAAGCAGATGGATAAACAAAAGTTAATCAAGCACAACATTTATTATCTTTATAAGGATCATTATCTTGATTTCATGGATATGGTCAATTTCAACCAAGTGATTCACAATTACTATTTAATTTAATTTGATTATTTATATTTAAAGCTCAAGTACTTGCTTTAATAGTAGTAGTTCATATATTTAATATACTTCAACTAGTCGTACTTCAAGTACTTGTAGTAATAGTTTTTATTGAAGTGGTAGGAACAATGATAGTAGCAAAAGTAGCAAATGAATTAAAACTAATAAACAATAACAATAATATAGAAAATATATATAAATAATTTTTTTTCATATTTATAATAATTATCAAATAATAGTAAGTATAAATTATAGAAAAAAATAAAATATTTGCAAATTTATTTGACTTTTTAAACACTTTTTATATACTAATAAGTATATGTTTATATATTAAATTAATACTATGATTACAGATAATCAACAAAAAGTTCTTGATAAAATTGTTAGCTTTATGACAAAGTACGGTAAATCACCAACTATTGAAGAACTTAGAATTGTACTTGAACAGAAATCAAAAAGATGAGTAACTCAATACTTAGAGTCTCTTGAAAAAAAATGATTTATAAAAAGAGATAGCTCTTATAGATGAATAAAATTATGAAATTCTATATGAATTCAGACAATACTAAATATACCTATTTTAGGTTATGCTAATGCAGGAAAACCTCTAGTTTTTGCTGAAGAAAATGAACTAGGAACATTAACTGTATCAAAAAGTATAGTAAGTGGAAATGAAGAGAATTATTTTTTCTTAAAAATAGAATGAACTTCTATGAATGATTATAAGGTTAAGTGAAAAACAATTGAAAATTGAAGTTATGTACTTATCAAAAAAGATGATGTTAATTTGAATGAAAACAATGCTTTCCTTTTTATAGTTGATTCTTGTGCCACTATAAAAGTTCCAAAAATTGACTGAGATACTCTATATCTATTACCTAAATCAAAAGATTCTAGTCATAAACCAATTATTTTATCAAGAGAAGATAATATAATAATAAACTGAAAAGTTGTTGATGTATTCAATTTCTAAAAACAAAAAAAGTATTTTAAATTAAAATACTTTTTTTGTTTTTATCTCAAATTATCAAGATAAATATTTGGAATAAATTCACCATTTTTGTATTTTCATATACTTACTCATATCTTGTATAAAAATATTTTTTTCCATAATTCACTTATATCCATATCCGTTACAAAAATCTCATCTTTGTATCTATAAAATTTCTTGTATTTTATCGAAAAATTATAATTATCTTCAATATATTTTTCCAAAAATTTTGTATCCTTTGATGATAATTTTTCAAAATTTTGAACTATATCTTTTTTTACTTGTGCAAATTTATTTTTTTTATCTATTTTTACATCAAATAAAGAATTTCTAGAGTATTTTGGTTTAATTTCCTCTTTTTCTATACTTTTTATTTTTCTGATTTTTGCTACAAAAAATCATCCAGTATGGCTTATATGTGGCCAATTTCTGATAAAAAGCTGTCATTCTGAGTGTAACGAAGAATCCCTTGAACCATTGTTTTGGTTATTAACATTGCTTAAGGGATCCTTCACATTCGTTCAGGATGACAAAGAATCACTATTTTTATTACCTAATGAAACTACTTCTAAACAATCTTTATATCTATCCATAACAGCTTCTATAACTCATTCATTCTCCAATTTATTTAATGTACAAGTACTATAAACAAGTTCTCATCACACTTTCAGAGTTTTTACAGCACTATCAATTAGAGAAAGTTGCAGTTTTGAAATTGATTTTATATTTTTTATATTCCGGTATTTCAGAGAGTCATCAGTTTTAAAGGCAGTTCATTCTCAACTACAAGGAGCATCCAAAAGTACTTTATCAAAAAGCTCTTCAGATTCTTTAAAAAACCTTCAATCATAATTTGTACATACTACATTCAAAGATCACATCCTATCTAAATTGAAAAAAAGTCATTTAAACCTTTCTTTATTTATCTCATTTGCTACAATAATTGAATTTGGATAATACTCAGAAAGTTGAGTCGTCTTACCTCCAGGACTTGCACTCATATCCAAAATAGTATACTCTGAATAATCAATTTTATCCCCTGACATATAATAAGGTGAACTTGATGCAGCCAATTCTTGTACATAAAAATATCCTTTTTGATGTTCTGAAGTATTTCATAATGCTGTATCTAAATCCTCAAATCTATCAATATAAAATGTATTTTTTCACAAACTAGTTTCAGTTAATTGCCATCAGTTATTTTTTGCTATCTTTTTAAAATTTTCTATACTCACCTTATTTGTATTAACTCTTATTGATTTTTTTAATGGCATACTACAGGCACAATCAAATTGATTAATTTCATCATCAGAAAAATTGAATTCTTTTTTTATATAGTTTATAAAATCTTGTTTCATTATTAAAATTAAAGAAATTAAGAGAATAAAAATATCCTTTTGTGCTTTTTTATTTTTGGTAATTATATACAAAATTATATTATTACAATTTAAAACAAAAAAATACCACTTTGCTGTGGTATTTTAATAAAAAGATTTTTTTATTTTTTAAAACTCTCAAGTATTTCACGAGCTACATCTTTTCATCCAAGTCAAAAAGCAATTCATGCTCATATCGTAATAGTTGAAATGAATCAAACAAATATCGTATTTATAATAAACTCATCAACTATTTTTACATAATTCAAAACTATCATTATAGTAAAAAAAAGTACTATAAATTTTGACCCCATAGCTATTATTCTACTTGTTTGATGTTTTGTTAATTCTAAAGCATAAAAAACTATATCATAAATAGTATCAGCAAATCTTAATCAGAAAAATCCTATACAAACTGCTATAAATAAATTTGGTAAATAATTTAATACATCACTTAAAAATATTTCAACCTCAGTAATTCAAAGAACAACAATACTTAACCTAAAAAATATTAAAAAAACATAATAAGAAAATGCTTTAGCTGTAAGTTGATCAATATTTATTTTTTCAGTAAGTTTTTTTCTTTTTATTTTTTTTATTTCTCAGTTATTTTCAGTAATTGATTCTGGAATGATATCTTCTCATAAATTTAAATCCATTTTCGATTCAAGTTTATTAATCAAGTTAATGATTTTAAATTTTTTAAAGATATATATTACTGATTCATATATAATTATCGAGATAAGTATACCAAATAACAATATAGTTATAGCTCATATTATTTTTGGTGCATACATTTCAGCTTTCAACATCAAACTTTCATAGATATTATCAATAATTTGTTGTCATCAATTTAATAACATATTTTTATAATTAATAATTAAATATAAAGTCTTAGATTTTTAGTTATTTTAATTATATCATAAAAAAATAAAACTACAAAAAAATTTGACTTTAAAATAATTTTTTATAAAATGCTGGAGCACTTAACTTGAGATTACACACTTTGTAAAATACTTATAATATGCGAGGGTAACATAAAAGAGTGAGTGTACTAAGGCTTCAACCCTTGGGTGTGCCAGTTCAAACCTGGTCCCTCGCTCCATAAAAAAAAGAGCTTAGAACTTAGATATTAGAACTTAGAAAAGAAAATCTAAGAGATAAGTTTTAAGTTCTTTTTTATACTAAAACACTAAAACATAATCCCTAATCCAAAATATTATGGCAAATACTCACGGACTGACATCGAGAATAGTAAAAAAACAAGCAGCAGCTAGAAAACTTGCAAAGAATAAAAAAGCTTCTTTTCAAATTTATATTGGTAATGAAAATGCTGTAGCAAGAAAAAATACTAGTTACAAAGCAAGAAAACATTATATGGAAAATAAACAAAATTTCCCAAAGAAAAAACTTTCTACTAAAAATCATCAATCACTTATGGAACAAGGAATATTAGATGAAAGAGGATTTTTTAAAGTTGGTAAAAAGAAAAATTATGTTACTTGATCTATGGTTGATACAAAAGGTCTTGATTTTTATGGAATGCCTAGATAATTTAGATAAAAGAATAAAATTATAAAAAAAAGACAAAAATTTTTGTCTTTTTTTTGTTTTTGAATACCATAATTTTATAACTTTAATTTTTATAATTATAAATTATTTAATGCCAACAAAATATCTATATCTTATCTGAAGTTTGTATTTCGCGTTTGTAGCACTATGGATGTATTACAAGATGCCAAAATATAGAAAAGCAATGGTAGTTATCTCATCTATTGTATTTTTAGCATGACCAATTTCAGAATATCTTTGGATGAGTAAGGATTGGTGGCATCCAGAAACAATTACCGGGACTTTAATTTGAATTGAAGATTTTATATATTCATTTGTAAGTGTGCTCATTCCTATGTTTATTTATAAACTTGTTTTCAAAAAAGATACAGATAAAGACTTCATAAAAGCCAATATCAATATAAAAAAAGTCATAAAAAATCTTATTTTATGGTTTTTAATACCTTTTCTATTATCATGAATATTATTTTCTGTGTTTCATATAAACTCAATTATTTCTGTAATGATAGGTATGACTCTATCTTGGATAATAGTAATTATATTAAGAAAAGATCTATTTTTACCTAGTTTTTGGACTATGATTTTGATGCTTATAATAGCCATTCCATGATATATGTTACTTGATTTTTTAAACCCTACTTATGTCGAAAAATGGTGGTATATGTCAAATCTGACTTGAATTCTGATAATATGAATCCCTATAGAAGATCTGCTCTGGTATGCAATATATGGCTTTATGACAGGCTGAGCCTACGAATTTATATTTGATTTTAAATTGATTGATAGGAAAACTATATAGCATTTATTTGAAAAAATTTTTACTGTATTGGCAAACTTTTAGAAATATGGGGGTTTGGGGGGCGAGACGATAGTGATTACTTACAGAAATCTCAAAACTCTAATTCTGAAATTCGAGCCCCCCAAATCTTTTGTTACTTTTGGATTCAAAAGTAAGAAGTAATTACAAAATAAACAGAACTTAGATACAATACAAGGTAGATTCCCTTCTTCAAGGGAATGACAATTATTTAAAATTCTTATCCTCTAATCTATCTTTTATGCAAAGATTATTTCTACCACTTATAAACAATGAAAATACAGTAGTTATAACAAATTCAAGTCCTATTTATAATCAATTAACAAAAGTTCTCAGATGTAAATTATCTGATGAGATTATATTTTTTGATTGAAAAAAAAATCTGGATTTAATATACAAAATTGAATCAATAACTAAACAAAGCATAGCATTTAAACTTCAAAAAACAGTAGAAAAACTAGATAATTCAAAAATAAACATAAATCTATACCAAAGCATCCCAAATAAACAAGAAAAGATAGAATATATAATACAAAAATGAGTTGAAGTCTGATATAATAGCTTTTGTTTCTTCAAAAGTGAAAGAAGTCAAAATCTAAAAATAAATGAAAACAAAATAGATAGGTTTAAAAAGATAATTACAGAAGCAGTAGAACAATCAGGTAGAAATGTATTACCAGAGTTACATTTTTTAGAAAAAATAGATTTAAAAAGTACCAAATGACAAAATATCTATTTTCACACAGATAAAAATAAAGCTAAAAAATTGAAAGAATTAAATATAAAAGAATGAAAAATAAATATATTTATCTGACCAGAATGAGGTTTTAGTGACAATGAAATTGATATTTTTGACAAAACTTGATTTCAAAAAGTAAATTTATGAGATTCTATTCTCAGAACCGAAACTGCCTGAATTGTAGTTTGATTTTATTTACTTGAAAATATATAAAAATCAAAAAAATTACCATATAATTGTCATTCCGGACTTGATCCGGAATCTCTCCGAGCACAATAATGACTTATTTAAATAAACTTAAAATTTATACTTCATTAAAAAACCAGATAATTTGTATAAATTATCTGGTTTTTTTAATATTCATTTCTATAAAAACTACTTAACAAATAAGAACCATAACACAAAGAAAATATCAAAAGACAATAATATAGTTATAGGTAGAGTGAAAACCCATGCCATCAATATATTTTTAACTGTATCTCATTGAACTCATCATGCATCAGGTCAAGAACTCATAGTTCAGGCCACACTGGAAGAAAGTATATGAGTTGTACTAACAGGTAGGTGAAGTAAAGATGCAAGTGAGATTGTTATAGCTGTAATCATAGCTGAAGTTGTAGCTTGAGCATAATTCATATCTGTATTCCCTATTTTTTCTCATATAGTTTTAACTATTCTCTTCCGTCAAACCATAGTTCAAAGTCATAAAGAAATCGATATCAAAGCAATTATCCACCAAGGAGCATAATCAACCAATTTTGATAATGAGGCAACATTATTATTAAACTCTACATTATTTAATAATGAAATTCAATTATCATTTTTAATACTTTTACTTCATATAATAGAAGCTTGAGAAGTTTTCATTGAATTATTATTTAATAGATTTATAGTTGATAGATTTTTAATATTTTTTTGAAAAGTTAATATATCTTCTCTAAGTTCCATTTTATTTATACCTCCTAAATCTATTGAAGCTTTTATTTCGGATAAATTTGTTATTGTTTCTTTAATTATTTTTTTATCATTTACATCTAATTTACTAGTATCTATACTATTTACAGAATTCTCAATATAAGAAATATTACCTTTTAAATCATTTAAATTTATTTTTGGGTTTATTGCAAATAGAGAAGGAACAAGTACAACAAGTATAAGTACAGCAAGTCAAACTCATTTTTGACCATCATTACTACCATGAGCAAAACTTACCCAAGCAGAAGTCCCAATAAGTAGAGAACGAAGCCATAGTTTAGGTGCTGTTTTTTTCTTTTTTGAAGGAGTTGAAAAATAATACTTACTTTTAATATATTTATATGATAAAGACATTACAATAAAAGCTAAGAAAAATCATATAATTGGAGATATAAGCAAAGATTCTATTACTTCAATTGCTTTTTCCCAGTTAGGAACAACTTTTACATATCATTTCATTGGAGTAATAGTAAGTATCAATGTAACTCATAAAATAGCTCATATCAGAGAATGAGAACTTGAAGCTGGAATACCAAAAAACCAAGTTGCAAAATTCCAAATAATAGCTGATAATAGTAATGATACTATAACAACTACACCGAAAGTTGTTGATTGATATCAAATAGCATCAAGTGGTAATAAATGAATAATTGCCATCGCTACTCAAATTCAACCAAGCATTACTCATAAGAAATTCATAATTGCTGCAATTAAAACTGCTTTTTTAGCTTTTAATGATTTAGTATATATTACCGGAGCAACAGCATTTGCAGTATCATGAAATCAATTTATAAATTCAAATGCACTTACCAAAGCTAGACAAGCAATCAAAAATGTAAATACCCCTATACTCATTCAGAAAATCATACAAATAAATTAAAAAATAAATTTTATATAGATTAATTTAATCATATCTAGAATAGAAAGTCAAATATTTACTATATAATTAACAAAAAAAACTTCTGATAAATTTATCAGAAGTTTTTTTGTATAAGATTTATTATTTTAATTTAGTTAAATCTATTTCTAGAGTTTTAATTCAATCTGCATAAGAAGCAATTTGATACTGTGGAAATATAAAAGTAACTTTTAAAGTATCACTATCTAACTCAGTAATTAACCAATTTGAATAATTTTCAAACTTAGCTTCTAGTCAAGTTTTTAGCCAATCTTCATCACTTCATAATTCTCATTTTTTAAATAAATTATTAAAATAATTTAAACTATATTTTGCAACTTTGTTTAATGTATTTTTATTTTTAAAAATTACTTCTGTTCAGTCTCTTCTAAAATTAAATGTCTTAATAATTGTTCATCAATGTGCTCATCAAGTAAAAGTATAAATTGTTAGTTTATATGTATTTACAATTCAAACCTTTTTAGCTTCTCAAGTTATATTTATCTCATATTTTCAATTTTCTGAGATATTTTCATTTGTAATACCATTTATAAAAGTATTTAAATAATCTTTTACGTAAGCATAAATTTTATCATCTATTTTTTTATTATTTACTAATGGAAAATCTACATCAACTTTAACTAAATCAGTTTCTTTTGAGATTTTTATATTTTTTATATCTTCTATTTTTTGACATTCTCAATTATACAATAAAGTTGCTTTTTCAGCATTCATCATACATTTATTACCATATGTAATAGGTGTTGGCATTACTTGTATACAAGACAATCATTCCTTACATTCTGGCATCTTAGGTTGTCAACAAACTGGAGTATAATCCATAGTACATGCATCTACTTCATCTGATTTACATTCTCAATTATATAAAAATACAGCACTTTTATTGGCATCCATTTCACATTTATTTCAAAATGTTTGTTTTAAAGGAGGACAAGGAGCCATTATACACTGAACTTGAACTTCAGCACAAACTGGAGTATAATCCATAGTACAAGCTTTAGGCTCATCCACAATTCAAGAACTACATTCACCTCTAAAATAAGCCCATTCATCACAAGTTACTCAATTATCAAAAGTACAAATTCCACTTTGAGCTCCACTAAAATCTGTGACTATAGTCAAAGTTCAACCATCCTCTTCACATTTAACTGATGCAGGATTTGCTATAGCAAAAGTAGAAGCAAAAGTTAATGTTAAAACCATAGTTAGTAACAATTTATATATGTTTTTCATAAAAAATAATAATTAAAAAATAAAATTATTCACTTGTTCAAATAATAGCTCAATTGCTATTATACTTATAAAAATCTTTTAACAAAGGAATAGTAATAGTTTCTCCATAATTATACTCTGCCCCTTTTTCATTATCAATTTCAAATACAATTGCAGGAACTAAATATTGTTCTTGAATATTATCTTTGTAACTATAAATATGTATATATTTTATACTTGGATTTTTCAATTTTATATCTATGTATTTTACATTGTCAGTTCCAGAATCGTAAAATCCATATCTACCTCATACATTTGCAACTTTTAGTATATTTGCAGTATTAGTTTCTGTTTTATAATCTGATTTTAAATAATTATCTACACTAAGAGAGTTTAATCAAGTAACTTTTTTCTGTTTTAAATCAATTTCTATTCTAACTCAAGAAACTTGTCATCACTCTTCATAGATTTCATTTCAATCAACTATTAAAGGATAAACTACATTTGTAATATTTTGTGCAAAATCTGGCATTATTTTACTTGATACATATTTTGCATAAGCTCTTATATATGATTTTTCTACAACAGGAGTTCCATACTTTGATAAATCAATTTTATATGTATTTAAAAAATCATTTGCTATTTTAATCACCTCTTTTTCTTCTAATAATACTTGTTTTTCACCTTCTATATAAATATCTTGTGGCCATTTTGCCCAGTTTTTATAGATATTTAATGAAGAATTATCAAAATCAATATTTATATTGTAACCATATTCATTATCTTCAAGCAAAGATATATTTGAAATTCATACATTTTTAAAGTTTGAAATATCTACTCAAGCGAAATTAAGTTTACTTAAACTTTGGACAAATACTTTACTATCTGCTTTTTTTGGATCTTTTTTATAAACTGGCATCATATCCTTTAAATCTATATTTAAATCTCAACTAAAAGAGTATATATAAACCTCAGGAATATAATTTCCATCATCAGGAGCTATCATTTTAGTCATTGGCTCAGCATATGTTCTCATTGTAGGATTAGTTGGTGGAGTATTTCCCAAATCCATACTAATTCATGCATTTCACATACTAACTCAAGCTGAGTCTGATACTGCTTTCGGACTAGAAACAGAACTATCAGATCAATCACTACTACTTACAGATATATCACCATTTGTAACTGCATCAATTATAGTAGTATCGGCTTCTATATTATTAGATTGAATTTTATTTTCTCTTATTGGAACAGAAACTGGAGCAACTGCTTTACTATCCATTGCAATTTCTCATCAATTTGTATTATCTTGATTTCATACCTGAGATAATTTTCAAAATCATTCTTTCCATTCTGTAACTGTACTTTCAAACTTTATATTTTGACTACCATTACCAAAATTTAGATCTTTAAACAATGTATCTTTAAACATAAAAAATCAAAAAGCAGCAATTCAAACAGTTCAAAATAAATAAGATAATATCTGAAAAATGCTTGATTTATTTCAATTTTCTTCTATATTTTTCATTTTTTTGATAGATATTTTCTTTGCTATTTTTTGCCTCAATTCTTCTTTAAATTTCTCATCTATTTTTACATTTGGTTTTAAATTTATCATAGAATCTATAATTTGGATAAGTTCTTCTTCCCTATTTTTTAATTCACTATCAACTCCATACAACTCTTGCAGGATACTTTCTATTTGTTTTTTCATAATTATACAAATAATAAAATAAATAATAATCACATATACTGTCCTCCTAATTTAATCATTGTACGAGAAACTATTTTTTTACAATTATCTACACTTTCTCAAGTCAATTCACTTATTTCTTTGAAACTTAAGTCATCCCAAATTCTCATTATAAGTATTTGTTTATGTTTTGCATTAAGTGTTTCAAAAAAGTTAAATATTTCTCTTATTTTATCTTTATTATCTAGTTCTTGAGCGAAGTCAGCCTCATATCAAAACTCCGTTACTTCATCTATACTTATCTTCCTATTTGCTATCTTATAATCATCAATCACGAGATTATATGCGATACGATAAATCCAGGCTTTGAAACTACTTTCTTTATTATTTTTGAAAGTATTTATTTTATCCAAAGCTTTAAAAAAAGTTTCAGATGTGATATCCTGAGCCAATTGTCTATCATAAGTTTTCAAGAAAACAAACTTATAAATCTTATCAAAATAAATATCATAAAGCTCAGAAAAATGCTCCAATTTTCATTTTTGACAAAGAGTAATTACTTCTTGTTCAGACATAGAATTATGTTAATTAAAATGTACATTTTAAGGAAAAATTTAAACTTTTCTATATGCTATAACGAGGATAGGAAGAAAAGGTGACAAGAAAATGTGGAAAGTTTGAGATTATTAATAATCTTTAACATCAATTATTAATATATAATTACTATCATTACTTATTATTAATTTTTTTTCATTAAAATTTCTTAAATCAATTTTTTGATTTTTATCTTTCGCTTTTAAATAAAGATTCATATATTCTATATTTCAATAAAAATTTCTTTGAGGATATTTTATTTCTAAATTAATACCTAAATTATAGGTTATATTTAAATATTCTAATATTTTTTTATATATAATACTTACATAATCACTATCAAAAAAATCATTTATACTATCTCAATGTTGTATTTTGTGTCTTAATCAATTATTTCAAAAAATTTTATTAAATAATTCTTTTCATAATATAAGTTTCATTGTTTTTTTACTATATGTAAAAAAAGTTTTTCAACAATCATCAGTTTTTTCTACTTTTCAAGCTAGTGATTCTAATGCAGAACATAAAAGAGATAATTTAGAATAATATCAAATAGTATTATTACATTCTTGTATATATGTAAAAAATATATTTCATTTAAGTTCATTTATATTATTTAATTTTATAAATGAATCATAAAAATCTTTTGTAAAATATAATCCTCTTGGATTTGAATCTTTAACATATTTTATAAAAAAATTTTTATCCTTATTATTATTTAATTTTTCAATCAAAAATGATTCTCATAAATAATCAAAATAACATTGACTAATTAATGCTAATTTAGATGATATTTCCTTAAAATCATTTCTGAATTTATTTACTGCTTTTACCAAATTTTCCGCATTAATTTCTTTTGTTAATAGCCAAGCATCTCAAGTTGGTCAATGTCAAGTACTGAAATTCCAGTTTTTTAAAAAATATCATTCAATTTCTATTTCCGTTCAATTTGGATTAAAAAAATCTAACTTTGATAAAGTTTTAATTTTTTGTTGAATTTTATATTTATTCATTTTTTATATATTATAAAATCTTATTTTCACCTACCTCATTAAAAATACTGCACTTATTTTTATATCTTATGTATTTAATTAAATTTTTATATTATTTAGAGCCATAAAATTACCTGCACTTATTTTTAAGTAATCTGCACTTAACTATTACAATGAATATAATGCATTAAGATCTCTAACTGATTTTGAATGTTTATTAATCAATCATTTATCTAATAATTTTTTTAAGTGATCTCTTATTGTCCTCTCACTAATATCTAATTTACTTGATAAATCTTTTAAGTTAATTCCATTATTTTGAGATAACTCTAAAATAATAATTTTTGAAGTATCTTGGAGTTTATTGAATTCTTTTTCAATTAATAATCTTTTTTGTTCTGTTAAAACACGATTATCAGAAATAGTATTATTTTTCAAGATAAGAGTTACTATCTTATTTTCATTTATATATTCTGGTCTTGGTAAAAAATATTTTTGCATTGATTCAAAAATTCTTTTAGCTCACTCATTTAATTCTCTTACATATCAAAAATCATTTAATGCTCTAGCAACTCTAGGATTCCTTGCATATCTATTTTTATCAATATTATCAACAGTTATAAATGATGGCAAAGGTCAAGAATTTGATATTTCTAACCTATCGTCATAATGTTTTATAAGTGTTACATTTCAGTGCAAATTATATGATCTATGAGTTAAAGCATTTACTATTCATTCAAGCCATGCTTCTTCAGGATACTCTGAAATTTTGACAAATTTTCCCTCTTTTATATCTAGGAAGTAATAATCTTTTAATACATTTTTTAAAAATAATTTTAATAATTCAATAAGCCTAGGAATAGGTCAAACAAATCTTTCATCTTTTATAATATTAAGTTCTGCTCAAGTTTTCAAAGAAATTCAATTATATCTTACATACCTAAATGAAGCTGAAGGAATATATTTTTCAGGATCTTCACAAAAAAGTAATATTGCAGCTTTTTTGTAATAATATTTTCATTCTTTAAATATTGCTAAATGTCTACTTACTAATAAATCTCTGAAATCTCAATTATATTTTAATATTTTATCTTTGTAATGATTTATTACCGTCATTCTAAAATCATTTTCATCAAAATCTTCAATTATTTCATCTTCATACTTTCTTATACTTTTATCATATTCAATTTTCTTTACTTCTTCCCTATTTAATTTTCTTGTTTCATCTCAAATTCTCAAATACACATCCTCTGAATCATTTTTTTTTGAAAATAATCTTTCATAATCTGGCTCAATATGATAAATAATTATTGTTTTTCAATCATTTTCTATTTCTTCCATATCAACATTGCACGGAGGTTTTATATAATCAATTAAAACTTGTTTAAAATCATTATATTTTGTATTACTTAAATCTTTTATATTTTCAATTATTCAATTATTTATTCATAGAACAATTACTCATCATTCTGCATTTGCCATAGCTATAATGCTATTTGCAAGTTTTGAAGTAGTAATTAAACAAGATTTTCTTTCAAAATAAACTGATTCTTTTGATTCTAATAAATATTCCAATGTTAATTTAGAATTAATTTTTGAAATAGATTTCATATCTAATTAATTAGAAAATAAATATAAAATTAATCTGTTATTAATAACTATATTTTATAAATTATCTATAATATATACTCTTTCCTCAAAAAATCAATTAAATACATTATAATCACTACATTGCAATTAAAAAGGCAAAACAAAAACCACAAAATCAAACAGAATTTGTGATATGTACATAAACCGAGAAACGATTCAGGGATTTTTAAGGGGATGAAATCCCTTAAATTCTTTTGCTTACTTTTGGAACCAAAAGTGAGAGGTAATTATTACAAAACCAAATTAAAAAAGTACCCTAAAAGTATCATAAAAAATCCAATAATTCAAAAGAATGTTAAAAGCAATTTCATTTTCATTACTTTTTTTAGTATAAAAAATTCTGGAAGTGAAAGCCCTACAACTGCCATCATAAAAGCAATTCCTGTTCAAAGTGGAATTCATTTTGAGATAAGAGCTTGAATAATTGGAATTATACTAGTAGCATTGGCATACATAGGAATTCAGATAATAACTGCTATCGGTACTGCAAAAGGATTGTTTTTTGTTATATATTTCTCAAAAAATCAAGTTGGAATAAATCCATGAATTAATCACCCTACTGCAACTCCAAGCAAAACATAAGGCATTATTTTCCAGATTAGAGCAAAACTATCTTTGCTCACTTTTTTGATAAATTTTTTCCGTTTAAATTCTTCTGTTTTTACATCTATTGGAGTACCATTATTTTTCCAGATAAAATCAGCAACTTCTCACTCCATTTTTAGTTTTCAGATTATAAAACCTCAAAGCATTCAAAGAATCATTCATGAAATAACATATATCACAGTTACTTTTAATCCAAATAATCATAAAAACATAGCAACTGCAACCTCATTGATAAGAGGAGAAGTTATAAGAAATGTAAAAGTTATTCCAAGTGGAATTCAGGCTTTCAAAAAACCAACAAACATCGGAATACTTGAACAACTACAAAATGGAGTAACAGCACCAAAAAATGAAGAAAGAAGATAATCAAATCCATACAACTTATTTTTTGCTAAAAAATCTCTAATTTTTTCAATTGGAAGAAAATGATTTACAAGAGTCATTAAATGAACTATGAAAATTAAAAGAATAAAGATTTTGATACTATCATATATAAAAAAATTCAATGATTCTCAAAGGTGAGTTCAGTTTAATTGAAGCCAAGTATACGTGATGTAATTAGCAAAAAACTGAATAGGATAAAAAATATTCATGATTTTTTTAAATAATAATTAAAATTAACAATTTCCAGAACAACAACAAGATTTTTTAGGAGTTTCTACATCCTTTGTTTCTGGGCAAGAATTATCATCACAACAATTAGATTTTAATAATTCTATAATTTCTTCAACACTCAAAACTTTTCCTGAACTAACTACTTTTTCATCTATTACAATTCAAGGTAAAGATATTATATTGTAAGACATAATTTCAACTATATCAGTTACTTTTTCTACATTTGCATTTATACCAGATTTTTCTAAAGCAAGTTTTACATTTGCTTCAAGTTTAACACAATTAGGACAACCTGTTCCAAGGATTTTTATAGTTTTCATAAATAAAAAAATTAAAAATTAAAAATAGTTCAAACTAAGTTTTTTAGTTTAGTATAAGTTTCTGGATTTATGGAATAATAAATACTCGTTCAAATCCTCTCTTGTTTCAATAATCAAATCCTTTTAAATACTCATAAATGATGTGAAACAAGATTTTGTTTGAGATTTAAAACTTTTTCTATCTCACAAACACAAAGTTTTTCATTTTTTCATAAAATACATAGAATTTTTATTCTATTTGGTTCAGATAATATATTAAATGACTCTTTTATAAATTCCAAATCATCTAAATTCTCTAAACAAAAACAATTCATAAAAAATATTTAAGTAATAAACCCGTATATCAATATATATTGATATACTATATTTTTGCAAGTTTTTTTTAGATTTTTTATTAATTTACACAAAATACTTATTGACTTTTTATATATTTATCTTATAATATTATAAATAGTTATTAACATCTTATAAATGAGTTCTCCAGAATCAAATATATCTTTAGAAAATCAATATACTAAAAAATTGGAACTGTCTATAACAGATCTGGTGATGAGCTTTTAGCAATCAGAATAATTAAAACCCTATCTAGTGCGGTTATTACTACATTACATAATAGATGAAATAAAGAAGTAAATGATGATCTTTTTACAGATGTTTTGGATCATGTAGAAGATCAAAGTTTAAGAGAAAAACACCCTAGAATTATGCTTATTCTTGAAGATTTTATAAAAGCAAAAACTGAAGAAATTTTAAATATGAAAAGAGACTATACTCCAAATACTAAATTAGCTAAAAAAGAAACTGTTGAAGATATATTAAATTCTATTAGAAAACTAAAATGATTAATAGAAAAACACTTAAGTGAGATAAAATATAACAAAGAGACTATTACTGAAATGGAAGGTACATTAGATAATACTAATTTTGATAAAAAAACTGTAAGATGAATAATAGATGAATTAAAAGCAGAATTTGAAAGTAATGTAGAAACTATAGAAGAGGCTTTAAAAGAAATTAATAACAAAAAAACTACTCTTATAGAAAAACATAAATTTGAAAGAAAAATAATAGATATAAAATTACCTCAAGATGAGATAGAAAATATTAGACAAATTATAAATAATCTATATGAAAAATTATTACATCCTGATACAACAAAAACAATTCATAAAAAGAAATTAATTGATGAATATATTGAAATAATGGAAAATATGTTTGAATGAGATGATAAATTGGTAGCTATAAGTACTGTAAATTTTATGAATAATTATATAACAAATATAATATCTAGTGAGAAAACTAATAGTGAAAAAAGAGAATTTTTAAGACATAATTTATTTAAAGCTATAAATACTTGATATTTAGGTAATAAAGAAAAGGCTATTAGAATGTTGAAATTGATATCTATAATTAAAATAAATGAATTATTAAAAGAAAAAGAAGCTGAAGATGAAGTACATACGATATCATATGTCCCTGAGAAAATCAAACTTAAAGTATTAATGAAATTTAAAGAAATTCTAAAAAAGTTTTGAGATAATGAAATCATAAATAGGAAAAATTTTAGCAATTTTATAATAAATTTAGATGAAGTTGCTCCGAAATTACTACAATATATAGTAGAGAAAAAAAATATCAACGATTTTAAAGTTGTTTATATAATACCTATTCTAGAAAAACTAAAAATTCCAGCTGAAGCTCATGATGATTTTATGGAAATAGTAGATTTTTATAATAAAAACTCAAAAGAAACAATTAAAGAATTATTAAAAAATGAAAAAAATGAAAAAAATCTACAAGATAATAACCATTTACAAGCTCATGTTCATTTAAAAAACGCATTTGATAAATGTCTTAATGAACAAGATTTAAGTACTTGTAATCTTGTATCGCAATATGTACTAAATAATATTTTTTGAAAAATTTCAATAAATATAGCTGCAATAATTCAAGATAATAAACAAAAAGAAGAAACAAGTCTTAATCCAAAGGATATTTCTTCAAGAATAGATAAATTAAATCCCTCATATAAAAAACAACATTTACAAATAGAACAACCTTTACAAATAGAACAACCATGAACTATATATTTAGATAATCCTAAAATTAAATCTTTTTGTCAAGATTGTACAAAAGAATTCTTAAGTCATTTTCTTATCTCAAATAGAATAAAAAAAGATATTGAATTATTTATATCTTTTTATTATTATTATTCTATATGAATACTTATACAAAATAAAGAAACTGGGAATAATTTTTATACTCAAGCTAAAAACAATTTAAATAAATTAAATAAGTAAATTTATATAATATAATATTGTACTAAAAAAACTGTATTATAAGCCATTATACTATAAAATAAATTCAAATATATCTATTTTTAAAAAAAACTTTAAAAAACATTTCCTTTTATAGAATTTATAAGTATAATGCTCTAAATAAGTTAATATATTTATTTACAGTTTATAAATATTTAGAAAATCACTTAAAAATTAAATCCTAAAAAAATTCATTTCAAGTTTTTCATAAAATTTAAACTTTTTTAAAACAATTCTCTTATTTATTTTATATTTTTATTCTTTACAAAATGGAAGGAACAATTAAAAATTTAAATCCAAAAATGTTTGGATTTATCGCTCAATGAGCAGGACAAAATGATTTATTTTTTCATAAAAATGATCTTGAAGGTGTAGAATTTGAAGATTTAAATCCAGGTGACAAAGTTACATTTGAAATCGGACAATCTCCAAAAGGACCTAAAGCAGTTAACATACAAGTTGCTTAATTAAAAGCAAATAAAAAAACTCATCTNNAGATGAGTTTTTTTATTTGCTTTTTTATTTGAACTTAAAATTAAATATAATATAATCAGCTAGATATATAATTAATTACATAAAATGGATACATACAACATATTTTTAGAATATTATGATAAGATAGTTAGATGAATAAACTCTCCTTTAGAAGATGAAGTAGAGTTTTTGAATACTCTTATAAAAAAATATATAAAAAAAGAAAATACAAGCATCTCTATACTAGAAACTGCTTGTGGAACTTGAACTGTAGCAAAAGAATTTGAAAAATTATGATACAATATAATCTGACTTGATATAAATCCAAAAATGCTTGAATTAGCCAAAAATAATTTAGCTGAAGAAAACTTGGTTTTATGAGATATGACAATTTTTTCGCTAGAAAAAAGCTTTGATGTAGTTCTATGTAATTATAATTCTATTTGTCACCTACTTACTTGGCAAGAATGGCAAAATTTTTTCAAAATGTCTTATAATCATCTGGATAAATGATGAATGCTTATTTTTGATATAAATACTTTATATGAATTTGAGAATATAACTCGTGATTTTGCACAATTTTATAACTTCTGAGAAGATACAGTTTGTCTTGAAATGTTTAAAAAAACTTGATTTTATGAATGGATTGTAAAAATATTTAAAAAATCTCCAGATTGAAGATATGATTTGATTACTGAAAATGTAAAAGAAAACTCTTTTCCTACTGAAATTATAAAAAAAGAACTAAAAAATAAGTGATTTAAAATACTTGAAATGATAGATTTTCATTATTGAGAAGTAAATCAAGAATCTGAGAGAGTTTATTTTGTATGTGAAAAAAAGTAAACAAAAATCATTATTACTTATTTATTTTCAGTATTTTCACTTCAAGATAATTCATTTTGAAATGAAATAGTTTTTCTTATATAACTAAAAAATGGATATCTAAATTCATCTTTTCAAGACCATTCTTCTTTTGTAGGAAGAAAAGAACTATCTATAGATGATACTTCAAGAAGATTTTTAACTTCTTCATTTCATACAAAAGCAAAAATTTCATGAAAAATATCAGCATCTCTTTGCATATAAAGATCTGTTTTTTCAACTCATAATTCTATTTTCTTATTACCTATTGAATCTTTTGTAACTAAAATATTTCATATTCAACTTGCATCTACATTATCAGAAATAATAGTTTCTGGTATACCTTGTACTAATATTTGGTTTTTATATTGTTTTCATCCTATTTCAGGTACTGTATAATTACTTGTTGTAGGATGAAATTTTTTCCATTCTATAACATTTAGATCTCTCTTAAATTGATTAGATATATTACGAACTTTTTCTCCAAATGTTGCAAGTTTTGAAATAAGAAGCTTCTCATCTACTGTTCCTTGAAAGTTTTTCTGACTCAATATGATTTGATCAGTAATTTTAATAATATTTTCAATAAATATATTTGTATCATATTTAATTGATCTCTTTCCTATAGCATCTGGAATTATTGCTTTACCAATTTGTCATCACATTTGTTCAAATTCCACTTTATTATGAGTAAGATTCACTCATCATTTTTCAAGAATCTGTGTATTTTCAAGAATACGATACATATAATTTTCCATAAATCATAGATTTGCAACTTTTTCTCATTTATTATTAATAAAAATAATTCCATCTTCAAATCTATTCATTTTTATAGGATTATCTCTAAATGAGTCTATTGGTTCAGACATTATTGTTAATACACCTTGTAGTTTCTGAAAATGTGTATTAATCTTGTCATTTAAAAGTGATGTTCCGATTATTTTACCAACTATATTACTTCAATCCCCAGAATCAATACGAATAATACTATTAAGATTATCAGTAATAATACTCATATTTTCTTTGGTAAATTCAGTTTTTTTGAGAATATCTCTTATCTGCGTTATCTTTTTTAAATCTTCTTTAATGTTTTTATTATCTACTTCAAGATATTTTTGTAATCAAGGTTCATTAATCTTATTCAATGCCTTTTGAAGTTGATCCTGACGAATCCATTCATCTTTAAATCCAGAACCGAGACTATCAATTCAACGAATTTGAAAATCTCAGATAGAACTAACACTCTTAATTTTTTGAAGAATAGGATAATCTTGTAACAATAATTTTGTGAATTTACCTGCTCACATTGGAATAAATCATTTCTTATTATCATATTCATATGTCTCTATAAAAAGAATATTTTTTATAATATTTCTATTTTGCTCAGTAGTTATTACAGTATCAATAACATCATTATCTATTTGACTAAGTCTCTGAGAAATATTTTTAGTATAAGAAATATCTTTCAGACTACCTATTATCTCATCTAAATCTTTAAAATGAATAATTATAGAAGTTCCTGGTTTAAGCTTACCAGAATTAAAATCTTCCTCGGTAATAAGATCTTGTTGTTTTTTAGAATTTCTTTGAATACCTCTAACTATTATCTCTTTCCATAATGGTCATTTTAGATAGTCATTAAGATCTTCAATTACTCAAAGGTTTGAATATTTTTTATAATAATCTTTTGATGAGAGTATATTTTGAACAAGACGATTATGAAGACGAGCTGTTGTATCTCAATTATATACTTTTATATGTGTATATTCTTTAAAAGGTGCCATCGTTTCATTTTCTTGCTGTTCTTGTTGTTTAACTGAAGCTATATATTGTTTAAAAATATCATATATATTTGTTGTATCAAAATATGGAATTATCCTATTAATATTTGTTGCTCATGGATTTGTACGATCTTCACTTTCCATAAATCACATCATTTGAAGTGCTTTAATTTGAAGTCAATAATACTTTTGGATAAGAGTATTATATTCTCTATGATATGTTGGCGAATTTACATCAAGTTTTGAAAATACTTCTTTCTCAAAAATTGGTATCTGTTTTTTTAAAATTTGTTCTATATTTTCAGAAAATACTGAACCTGTTTTTCATACCAGAATAGTTCCATCTTCATTTAATTTATATCTGACATCATAAACTCATTTTACTTTAAGATTATCAGTAATTTTTCCATATTTTTCCTTTACAAAATTTGAATCTTTATTAGGTTCTAAAAGTTCTGTTGGTAAAAAAACTCCAGAAGCTACAAATTCAAAAAAGAAACGGGTCCTTGCATTCATTTTTTCTTTTCTATCAGTATCGCTATTAACCATATGAAGTCAATCTATCATCATAGGACCACTTATCTCAATAATATCTGTTGGCACTACTTGTATTTTATCCTGTTTTTTAGGATCAAATTCTTTTGCTATATCTATTTCTTTTCAGTTAATTTTAAGGTGAATAAGTGAAGCATATTTTTGCATTCCATCAATCATTTGTTTTCTTCAAATATCAGTCATAACAATACTACCATAATCCCCTCTTTGTTGAAGAAAATTTGCAAGATAATCAATTACTGAAATTTTTCATTCTGGTATATTTTTTAGTTTTCTATCATTAATATCTTTAATAAATTTTTCTTTTTTAGTTATTTGTTCTTTCAATAAATTTATAGAACTGATATCATTATTATAAAGATTAATTGCCTGAAAAAGTTTATCATTTCAAACAAGAATATCATTATAATCAGTAGTATCAATTTTTTTATAATCTCAGGAATTATTCTTATAAATTAGATTTTGTATTTCTTTAAATTCATTTTGGATACGTCTCCTACGAGATTGAAGTACAATAATATAATTGGTGTCATCATCAGTCACAGGAAAATGTATAATACTAGGAAGTTCAGTTTTTATTCTATCAAAATTTTCAGTTTCAAATAATTTTTGAAGTTTTATCTTTCTTGTTTCTTTTTCTATAGGATTATTAATTCATCTTATATATCTATCAATAATAACATCATCAATAATATTCATCTTTTTTTGAATAGTCGGATTATTTTCGATTTTCAGAGCATCTACAAGATCTATTTTTCACTGAGTATATGAAATCTTAGTATTCATAATATCTGATTGAAGTATCGATAATTCATTATTTAATATCTCTTCATTATGACCAAAAGGAATAATTTTTCAGTTTTTAACTTCTCATACTTCTCAAGCTACAAATTTCATATTAGCAATACCTGCATATATAGACATATGTGTATTATAATGTTTTTCTTTTTCTCACATATTATAATCTGAAATCACTCATTTATATTTACTATATTTGAAAAAAAGTGGCATAAAACTACCTGGGACTCATTTTTCTTCAAGATATTTTCCATAATCAATAACCCCCTTTTTATATTCTTCACGATTTTCTTCTTGTATTGGATTTCATGAAGTAAGTAATCCTGGATTAAAATACTTCATAAGATTTTGTTTCTGTATAAAACCTATTTTCATAATCTCTTTTGGAAAAATCCAAGCATCAATATCTTTTGTATTTAACAATTTTTTTTCTCACTCATTAAGATCACTCATATTATTACTATGAGTCAAAAACATTTTAGCAAAATGTGAACAACTAGCAGATCTTTCCATCGTAGGATCAACTATTCTTGGAAGTCTAGGATCAAAAGTATTTTCTTGTGAAGCAATAAATGCTCCTAAAAATTTTATACCAAAAGATTGTGGACGTATTGGATATATTCATTCATTAATTTCATTTTTAAGAGCTTTTACATCTCATTTTGCAACTTGCTCATTTTTTATAATAAAATCAGCTATTTTTTTTATTTGAACAATATCATTTTGAAATTTTTGAATATCTTTTGGTACAAATACCTTATTACCAGTTTGAGTGCTTTCACTCCAGGCTTTTATAAATATTCTAGATCCATTTTTTCCACTTACTTCAAGATTATTGTTCATAAATCTATTCAATGCAAGAAGATCGTCGTAGTTTGATATATGATATTTTTGTGCAATTGACGCAATAGTATCATTGGGTTGTACATAATACAACTCAATATTTGCATGCATTTCTTCTTGCTTTTTTATAAGTTCTGGATTATCAATCTCAACTGCATGAGCAAGAATATCAATACTATTTTCTGACATATATAATAATAATAAAATACCTACTTTTTTGTATAGTATTATAATACCATTGATTATTTTTTTTTGCAAAAATATCACTAAAACTATCCAAAATAAAAATAAAAATTACTAATTCTAAAAATAAAGTAAAATAAAATTTGACAGATTATTATAATATGTGGTAATATATATTTGTTATGTTTTAATAATAAAAATAAAAAAATGAAAATAAATAATATTAAAAATTTACTTAAAAAAGTAAAAACAAAAATAGTTCTAACTAAAAATAAAATTAATAGTATTAAAATTAATAATTTCTTATGATATTGAATCCTTTTCTTAGTTTTTAGTTTATTTATATGAATTAACCTATTTAATTTTTTAGTATGTTTATCTATTAAATATCCAGAATTAAATATTTGAGTAAATAATTCATGACAAATTGCTTCATCAAAATATGAAAACATAGCTATTCCTAAAAATATAGATACAACAAACACTTTATCAAGTGATGAAGAAGTATTAAATTACAACCAAACATCATCTAATTCATCTATTGAAGTTGAAAAAATTAATACACAGGTTTTAACACTAAAAGAAAACAAAAAAGATTCTTTAAAAAATACTTCTTTATTAGAAGAGAATGACACAGAATTTAACTCTGCCTCAGAAAAAAAATTAGATAATAATAAATATAGTGAAGTTGAAATTAAAGAGATTATTAAAACACCTATTATTAAGCCTGAAAAAAAAGAGACTATTATAATCCCAATAGTAAAAAATATAGTTAAAACTGACATTAAACAGGTTTCAAAAATTGCTATAGTAGAACCTATTATAAAACCTGTAGCTAAAGATATCGTTGTAATTCCAGTAGTAAAAACTACTGTTGATTCAGTAGCAATTAATACAAATGATACCACATATCTTAATATTAATAATGAAATAAATTGATTATTAGATAAATTAAATGCCGATATATTTAGATGATTTAAGTTAAAAACAGTTAAAAATAATAATATTTTTCTTGAAAATTGAACACGGTATACTTATGTATATAAAAATTTTCAAAATTTCTGAAAATGAATTATACCTTCTAATAATGATTTACAACGTGCATGATTAGATAAAAACACTACTCTTTTATTATTAGATGATAGTATTTGAGCTTCATTCGTTACTGATTATACAAAAGTGAAATTAATTAGTGATTATATAATTTTATGAATAACAAATAAACAAGAATTTTTAAATGAATTAGCTGATGATAAAAAATCTTTAAATACTGATACAGACAAATTATTTTTAAGTTTAAAAACTGAAACTCTTGAACTAACTAAATGATTAACAGAAGGTAATAAAATTAGTAAAATATATGATTATATTTTAAAAAATATCTCTTATTCTACTAAATTTTCATTAGATAATAAAGAAATATTTTCTTGAATTGCAACATACAAAAATAAAAATTGAATTTGTTGATGATATACTAAATTGAATATATATATGTTAAGTTTTGC
This sequence comes from Patescibacteria group bacterium UBA5194, assembly GCA_002412935.1. Lineage (GTDB taxonomy): Bacteria > Patescibacteriota > Gracilibacteria > BD1-5 > UBA6164 > Altimarinus. The sequence goes on from DHWA01000003.1 coordinate 49,526, forward strand.
TTGAGTTTCTGGGGCAAAAGTTATTAGATGAGATGTGCTTGATGCTCCAGATTTTCCAAATATAGGTCATGCATGGGTACAAATCTGATCATCATACTATGATCCAACATTTGATGATCCTGTTTGAGCTACAAAGACAAAAACTTATAGTGAATATAAATATTTTTGATTACCTAAAGATCTTTTCTATACAAACAAATATAACTATTGAACTCTTCCCTCTTATTTAAAAACTGAGACTTTAGAATCCAGAGAAAACTTAATTAGAGATAATTTATCAAAACTTGTAACTAAGTATGAGAGTAAAAATTATATTTTATTGAAACCATTTATTTTTAGAATGAAAAATGGTTTAACTTATACTGAAAAAATAACTATAGAAAAATTAAAAAACATTATTCCTTATTATGAGGTAAATAACTATGAATACATAGATAATGATCAAGTAAAAAAAATATCAAATATAGATTATTATACAACTAATGATTCAAATTTAGAAATTCTACTTGAACAGGTAAATTATAATGTTGATTGATTAAAATTATTTAAATGGGATGATTGAAATTATAGACTAAGTTATAATTTAAATGTAAGCTAAAAACACTAAAAATAGCTCAAGAGGTGATGGCATTCTGTCACCTCTTTTTTAGTGCTATAAATAGATACTATATCTAAAATTAGCTGAAATCTAATAGGTAAAACACTCTAATTGAAATATTATAATAATGTATAAAAATCATTTATACAAAAAAAAGTAAAAAATCATTTTACTTAATAAAAAAATATTATGAAAACTATATCGAAAATATTATCTTCAATCATTATATCAATTATATCAATAACTTGATATACTTATGCAGATACATCAACAGTTACAAATACTTGAATCAATAATAACACTTCTCTTTCTACTAGTTTAGATAAGGAAATAACTAGTTCATTAAATAAATTAAATAACAATATATATAATTCATTTAAAATAAAAGTATTAAAAAATGATAATATGTTTCTAGAAAATTGAGTATGGTATACTTATACATATAGCCAATACAAAAAATTATGAAAATGAATTATTTTATCAAAAAATGATTTTAAAAATGCTTGATTAGATACAAGTACAACTATTTTATTATTAGATGATAAGATTTGAGTTTCATTTGTTACTGATTATAAAAAAGTTAAATTAATTAGTGATTATATCATTTCATGAATTACAAATAAACAAGAATTTTTGAGAGAATTAGCTGATGATAAAAAATCATTAAACAATGATACAGATAAATTATTTTTAAGTTTAAAAACTGAAACTCTTAAATTAACTAAATGATTATCTAAAACAGATAAAATTTACAAAATATATGATTATATTTTAAAAAATATATCTTATTCAAAAACTTTTAGTACAGATAATAAAGAAATTTTTTCTTGAATAAATACTTATGAAAACAAAGATTGAATCTGTGGATGATATTCTAAATTAAATTTATATATGTTGAGTTTTGCTTGAATTTCAGATGTAGAAGTAAAAACTTGATATGTATTAGATTCTCCTATTTTTCCAGATGTAGGTCATGCATGGGTAAGAATTTGAGATAAATATTATGACCCTACATATGATGATCCTATTTGAGTATCAAAAACAAAAACTTATAGTCAATATAAATATTTTGGATTACCAAAAGATTTATTCTATACAAATAAATTTGATTATGGCACACTACCTTCTAATTTAAAATCTACAAATTTAGAATCTAGGAAAATTTTAATACAAAATAATTTATTAAAAATTTCAGATAAATATGTAAATAAAAATTATCTTTTACTAAAACCTTTTACTTTTAGAAAGGCTAATTCATTAACTTACAATGAAAAAATAAAAGTAGAAACAATTAAAAACATAATCCCCAGTTATGATGTAAATAATTATAAATATAAAGATAATAATCAAGTTAAATCAATTACAACTTTAGATTATTATACTATAAATGATTCAAATATTGAAACCTTACTTAAACAAATAGATTATAATCTTGATTGATTCAAATTATTTAAATGGGACAATTGAACATATAGATTAAGTTATAATGTAAAAACTACTAATGAAATAGCTTACAACAATAAATAAGCCTTGTACAATCAGAAAAACACTAGAATTTATCTAGTGTTTTTCTGTGTAAAATATATTAATTATTAAAATATATTATTATAACTAATAGCTAGTTTTAATTTTAAATAATTTAATAAATCTAACATCTTTTTATTTTGAGTCGTTTTTTCTAGATTTTGAATTCTATTAAAAATCTGCAAAGTCTTTTTTATTCTTTTAGTTTTTTCTAGAGCTTCTAATTTTAATAGAATTTTATCTACAGCAATTCTATATTTAGCGGAAATATTTCAACCATCTAAATAATTTTGAAGTGTAGCAATATTTCTAGAGGCATTTTTTTCTCAAGACTTACTTAAATCATCTATTTTTTTAATTATTAGTTTATAATAATTATAAAATAATTGAATTCAACTTGAATCAGATTCTCATTGAATTACTGATGTAAAGTTTCAAGCAGCTACAGTATTATCTTCATTATTATATAAAGTTAATCTCCAACCACCACCACTTCAACCACCACCACTACCTCTACTAGGTGTAGGATCTGGAGTAGGATCTGGAGTAGGATCTGGATCTGGATTTGGATTAACAATTTCATCCTCATGATTACCAAAATTATGGTCTACTCAATTAGGAATCCCTAAATCAACTATGTAACATCACTCATTCTCTGTTGGGTAAGTTTGTGTCCATCATTCTTGTTGTACTTCACAAACTGTATATTCTCAAACAGGAATATCAGAGAATAAATAATATCAATTTTCATCTGTTGTTCATGTATATGTAACTCAAGTAGATGTATTTGAATTAAGAGTTACAGTCCATCAACTCATTGTTAATTCTACTTCGTCCCACATTCAATCGTCATCTGCATCATTAAATTTATATCAACCAATTGAATATCATTCAGGAATAATAATTTCATCCTCATGATTACCAAAATTATGGTCTACTCAATTAGGAATCCCTAAATCAACTATATGACATCATTCATTCTCTGTTGGGTAAGTTTGTGTCCATCATTCTTGTTGTACTTCACAAACTGTATATTCTCAAACAGGAACATCAGTAAATAAATAATATCAATTTTCATCTGTTGTTCATGTATATGTAACTCAAGTAGATGTATTTGAATTAAGAGTTACTGTCCATCAACTCATTGTTAATTCTCCTTCATCCCATATTCAATCATCATCTGCATCATTAAATTTATATCAACCAATTGTATCTTCTAAAATTGGAAGTTTATAATTAAATCCTATACAATAATAAGTTTCAGATTCATCTAAATCAACCCGTTCGTAATTATCATAGCTCACTACGTCTTTATGACAATACATTTCTGCACTTACATTATCATCATTATTACTTCAATTAGGTCAATAAGTAAAAGGAAGATATCAATTCTCTAGTACTTCACGAATTCTAATTTGACTTATATCTGTAGAAGGAATAACAATAGATCAAATAAATGTATGCCATCAATCAGTCGCTTCTCAATAGAAGTCATCTCATGGATTAGCTACATCACTATATCCCCATTGAAATTTCCGATCGTCAACTAATTCACAATGTTCTCTATTATCATCAGTATCAAGAAAATCTTGAGCAGTATTTTCATCAATATCATCTCATCAAGTTCACCAGTTAGGTAAATATGATTCATCATCACAAACTATTTTAGAAGCAACAAAATTTACTCTAGGTACATCATCTGGTATTGGTAATTCAGTACAGATAATACCTCATACTACTTCTTCTTCTTCATGTTCTCCTTCTGGAGGTCATTTACCTTCTGGAGGCCCTTTATCTTCAGGAATTCATCATTCATCTTCTTCACTTTCTTCATGAACATGATCTGAAGTTGTTGCAGTATTTTTAACCAATACAATTCTTTCAGTATTAAGTTCTCAATTACAATTAACTTCACTAGGAGTAGCTGTTGGACTAACAGTATACGTTACATTATATGCAAATTCATCAGTACCACTACCTATACTATCTTCATCTGCAATTATAACGTTTTCAATACCACCATTAAATGATGTATTAATAACTGGAGTTGGATTTAAATCATCATCTGAGACAAATGTAAGTCAACGAACTACAGACGTTACTCAAGCAGGTAAAACAATATTGTCATATAATGTATAAGAACCTGTCCAACCAACATTATTAACTTTAATAGTATATCCTGCTCTATAAGTACCAAAACCAATTTCATCTGGTCAATCAATAATTTTTTCCATTTCTATTTTAGGAATGTGGCATATTCCTAAATAATCTAAATCATGATCTGTTGCATGTGCACTGTTTTCATAAGCTTTCACTGGCATTACTATTGTTACTGGTTTAGATGGTTTACCAACAGGTACGTGACAAAATGTCATCATATCTTGTTCCTCTTCATCAGTAGGAGGATCTTCTTCTTCTACAGGAGGATCTTCTTCTTCTGCAGGAGGATCTTCTTCTTCTACAATAACCTCTTCTGGTATTTGCAACTCAATACATGTTTCAGCACTTCCATTCCCATATTCTAAAATATTTGCAATATTTTTAACTAATACAATTCTTTCAGTATTTTCTTCTCAATTGCAATCAACACCACTAGGAATAGTTGTTGAATCAACAGTATAAGTTACTTTATAAGTAAATTCATCACTACCATTAATTAAAATACTTTCATCTGTAATTATAGTATTTTGATCATCACCATTAAAAGATGAATTAACAACAGTATCTGTATTTGTATCATCATCTGATACAAAACCAAGTCAAGTTACCACTGAAGTTACTCAAGTAGGTAAATCAATATTATCAGTTAATGTATAAAAACTAGTTCAACCAACATTATTAAGTCTAATATTATATTCTGCATCATAAACACCCGTACCAATTTCATTTGGTCAATTAACAGTTTTTGTAACTCCTATATTAGGAGCTATACAAACCCCCATATAATCTAGGAGATGATTCTGATGACCTTCTTCATCATACACTGATGAAGAAGCAGTTATTGTAACTGGATCAGCATCATTACCTTCAGGTACATGACAAAAAGTTACCTGTTCCACTCAACCACCTCAACCACCTCAACCACCTCAACCACCTCAAGCACCTCAATTTCATGCACTAACTGAATTAACAAAAGCAAAATTGCTTCATAATAGTAATATAATTAAAATCTCACTTACTATTTTTCTGATTTTATTATACATAATAATATTATTAAAAAATAAAATTTATTATACTAATACTTAAAATATATTAACATCGTCTAAAAATTAAATTATTTTCCTTTAATTTTACAGTACTTCTTAAAAATAAATCAAACATAATATAAGTATTAAGAAATTATAACAACTATATATTATATACTTTAAAAATATTTTTCTAAATAACGTTGTAACTTTTAGAAATTGAAATTAATATTTTTAAAGTTTTTTATTTTGATTTTTGATTTTTGTTGATTTTTATTTTTTCTAGTAATAATATTTATTATGAATATTTACTAAAAAATATTGTTAATAATTAATAATATAAACCTTAAACAAATTGTTAAAAAATAAAAAGATTATTTTTTATATTTATGTTTAATAATTTTTTTGTTTACTAAACATAAATATAATTTAATAAATTAATGTATGAACTTTGTATGAAAGTTAATATAAAATATTATTTTTACTTGACTTTTTCTTTTATTATTTCTTTGGCTTTGTATATTGTTATATTTATATAAAACATAGATTTTTACCTCTGTAGTGACAAATAACTGTCACCACATTATTAATAATAATGTATCTTCAGGATTTCAAAATAATAAACTTATTTGACTTTTAATATTATTATAACATAATAAATATAACAATTTATATTATTAAAAATAATAATAATAATATGAAAACAAACGACACAATTCACATTATCGGTTATCCAAAAGATAACAATCATCCTTCGGTGAATCACCTTCTTAAAATTTATCCAACTTTAGGTTGAGAGATTGAAAAAATTTTAAGAGTCAAATGAATACATAATGATAAAGAGTTTTCTATGTGAGAACTGCCTAAAGGTAATAGTTTTGATTTAAAAAATTTTAAAAATGATAAAAAATCTTTATTAGAAGTATTAGATAAATTAAGTGAAATCATTTGAGATAAAAAACCAATTATTTTTTTATCTGATTGATGTTTTACGAATGAACTATTTACAAGAGAATTATGAGAAATTTTGGGAAATGATTATGATAAATATGTCGAAGAGGTAAAAATTTCGTATGAAAATGAATCTCAAAATGAGCATATTCCAAATTATTTACATAAAAACTCTATTCTAATTTTATGATGAAGTTTAACTAACCTAGAAGATGTCCCTCAAAAATTTTATGATTCAAAATTGGTAGATTTTATTAAAAAAGTACATAATAATAAAATAAATAGTAAATTGATTTGAATATGTTGGTGACATCAATTTATGAGTCATATTATTTGACTGGATGAAATTTCTTCAGAAAGAATTACCACAACTTATATATGAGAAGCACAATTTTGAGTAATGCCCTCAGAATTAACTATCAATATAAATAATGTACCTTTTGCATATAGAGGAGTGCTTAACACTATTACTAATAATTGACAAAATACTACAGTATCATCGGTTCTTACTAGAACATGACATATAGATCTTGATTTTCTAAAATCTTATAGATTAGAATCTCAATCATTAATTCCATTATTAATAGATCCTTTTACTAAAAGTTCTAGAGCTTGTTGATCAAGAAATTCTCAATATTTTTGAGTTCAAGACCATTATGAAATAAACCCTATTAAAGACACAGATGTTTTATGTGAAAATATCTATAAATCCTTAAAATGATTAGTAGATATATACTGAAATAAAATAAATAAAATATTATCCAATATTGAGATACAACATAATTTCAAAAATGATTTATGAAAACCTTTTTATGCTTCTATTTTATTATCTTTTGCTAATTCTATAATTTCAAAACATGAATATAAAAAAAATCATATAAATAAAAATATAAATGGTCCCCAATTTGCTAATTGAGAAAAAATTACAGAAGAAGAATTAAAATTAATTATTTCAAAAGAAAATTTTTGATCAAAACTAATTTCAGATAAGAATCCCTTACAAGAATTAGATAAACAAGGTTTCTTAAAGTTAGTTTCATACCTTGACTGGTCAATAAACAGATGAAGTATAGATTCATCAAATATACTTTGATTTGATTTAATACAACTTATTCAAAAACATAAGACTTTTTTGGAAACCCATAAAATAAATACTTGATCTTATGTTTTTAGAGATTTATGAGCAGGTAAATGAAAATTAATTGATGATGTAGAAAATGAAAATAATAAAACTAATAAACAAGATTGAAAAAAAGAATTAGATATGATTGCATATTGAGTTTCAGATTATGCTTATTTCAATATTTATGAATGACTTATAAGTTTAGAAGAATTTAAGGATATTCCTAAAAATATCTTAAAAATATTTGTAGAGGAATTAATAACTTATTATAAAGAATTAAATTCATGAAATGAAAAAGAAAAAATTACACAATCATTGGATCTTATAAAACTTAATGCAAAATCATATAAACTTTGTACAATGTTTTCTGATTCTACAACTTACAGATTTAATGACCAAGAAGAAAAATTAACAAAAGAAGATGAAGAATTTTTAAAACATAATATATATAGAATAAATGATTTAAAAGAATTTATAAAAAATAACTTTTATGATTTGGTTAAATGAACTTATGATAAAATGATATTTTCAGATTTTAATTCATTGTATATTAATAATAAAATAATTAAATGAATTGATTTTCAAACTGCCATAAGATCTACTTGTCATATAGATTCAAATAATATTCAAGCACTAGCAAAAGATTATATAGATTATTTTGCTAAACCCTGATCTATATTTGTAGATAATTGAATTATCAGATCTGACAGCTGAGTACCAAGAATAAAAGAATTTATAGACCTCGAAAAAGAAAACAATAATATAAAAGTCACTTTTGTATATGATACAAAAACTAGTTATATTACATCCACTATTATAAATAAAGCCCCTTACATTCCAGAAGAAGAAATAAAATCATGCCTTCAAGATTGATATATATTATTATCTACTGATGAGATTTGAAAATGATGTTTTTTTAAAATAGAAAGATTTTTTAGAGAACTTATTATATTTACTTTTAAAAACCTTCAATTTTCTCATGATAAAAATAAATATATAATTAAAATTCTAAAAGAAATATCATCAGATATGAGCAATAAAGCCCCTGAACAAATAAAAGAAATGATAATTGAAAAAATAAATTTTTTAATTATTATCATAAATACACAATATGATAAAAGTTACACTAAAATGGATTGAAAAATTTTTGATCAATATTTAGAAAATGTAGGTAGTGATATAAAAGATTTTTTTTACAAGTGAAAAATTAATGTACCGAAATGGTTTAATCAAGATTTTGAAAGAAATAATTAGTCTTAATTTGTATTAATAGATTTTTTGATTAAAATTTAAACATATTAAATTATAATAAAACAAATATGATTAATCAAGCTCTAAAATCTCTAGGTTTAAATGATAATGAAATTATTATATTTTCAGAACTAGTCTCTATATGATCATCAGTTGCTTCATCACTAGCTGCTAGAACAAAAATAAATAAAAGTACTGTTAGATATGTTTGCCAAGGTCTTGAAAAAAAAGGACTTATATTTTCTATAAAAAAAGATGATACTTTTGTCTACACTGCTGAATCACCTAGAAGATTAAACATTTTACTTGAAAAAGATAAAATGATATTAAAAGAAAAAGAAAAAAACATAAAAGAATCAATAGAATATTTTGACCGTTTAAAAAATGAAAAAACTATATTACCTAAAGTTAGTTTTTTTCAATGAAATGAATGACTTAAAAAATTATATGAACAAATCCTAGAATGTGGACAACAAATAGATTCATTTGAAGATAATTGAGAAATGTTCAAAGCTATACCAGATTTTGTAGATTATTTTATAGGTGAAAGAAAAAAAAGAAAAATATACAATAGAGTTATATGTCCATCTAATAATCCTATAAATAAGGAATCAAAAGAAGAATTGAGATCTGTAAAAATGATTGATGAAAAATTATTCCCTTTTACTTGAGATATAAAAATCTGCTCAAATACTGTAAGTATAATGTCATTTAAAGAAAACAATTCAGTTGCAATATCAATAACAGACAAAGAAATAGCAAATAATTTCAGATCTTTATTTGAATATATGTGGAAAAATTTAAAATAAGTTTATAAATGAATATCTAAAATAAAAAATAAGAGCAATTTAATTAAAATGCTCTTATTTTTATAAACTATCTTGATACTTCTTCCAACTTTTAAATCAATGATTCCAAAAAGAATCAGATATATCTATTTTTCTTCATGGAGCAATATCTGAATGTCTGAGTACATTTTCTTTTGATATATTAAAAGTAGCCATTAAATGCTGTATAAGTTCTCTTACTGCTTGTCTCTGTGCTAATGGAAATTCTTCTCAAACTCATCAAATTACTTCGATTCAAATAGAGTATTTATTCATATTTGTTTTTCATTTCCATTCACTTTTTCAACAATGCCATAATATATCTTTTGTAGATCAAATCTTATAAATATCTCAGTTAAAATCTACTACATAATGCACTGAAACTTTTCATTTTGTTAAAGTATTTAATACTCATTCTATTGTTCCCTGCTTTGTCCCAGTATGATGAATTATTATAAACTCTCTAGTATTTACTCATTTACTTTTATTATTTGTTTGTAATTCTTGTTTGTACATATTATTAATTTTTGAATAATTACTCTTTTCCTATATCACAAGCTCATCAAGAACAAACAGGAGCATATTCTTCTTCTTTGATATATCATTTATTTCTTAATGATACATATACATTACATCATATACAGTTTCATAAAACTGCCTCTGCCCACATAAATATTAGACATATTATACATAATAACATACCTGGTCAGCATTTACCGAATATTGAAATAATTCAAAAAACCATAAAAGCTAGTGCTAATCAGATAATCCAAGCAAATTGTTTTTGTTTTGCTCATACCCATTCAGGTTTTTTATTTTTAACTAGATGAGTTCAGATAATCAAAAAAGGTGAATATTTTGGTCATATAAAAACTTTGATAAATAAATCTAGTGTAATAATTGGTACTATAATATTAGCAATTAATGGAGTATGTGTTGTTAATGAAAATACTAAAGCTATCATTCATAAAACAAACATTAATCCAGCTCATGCTCTTACTGCATTATCATCTACTACTGGATAAGGTGCTGGTATTCAATTAATTTTTAAATCTGGTATAATTTCGCCTATTTTTGGTTTGAACATATTTTTAGTTTAATATTTTAAAGTAAGATTTTTAAATCTATTTTGAGTATTTTGGATAAATTATATAAAAAATAAATAATAAAACAAATGATTTTAAAAACAGCTATTTCTAGCTGTTTAATTTTCAAATATTAACTCTTACAATATCTTTTATACAAGATCTCTGAATCACTACTTCTGGTGAATATAATTGATATTTTGAAATATTTCAAACTGGATGAATATCATTAGCATTAATTGGAAAAGCACTTATAGGATGTTTTAATTCATCATTCTATAATGAATGGTAATGACTCTTTTGTAGTAATATGAAATACTTCTAATGACATTTTATTAAATAAAAAAATTAAAAATATAATTATCTCAACATTGTTTTTACTGCTCAGAATTTTGAACTTGGAAGAAAATATCTTTTTTGTCAAACTCTCATTGTTTCTAATATGTATCATTGACACAAAATTCAAACTAAATCTTTTGTAGATTTTTTTACATTTTCTAAATCAATTTCCATATTTCTAGAAATTGATTTATCTGAAAAAAATGGATACCAATTATTACCATATTTTTCTCTTAGAAATAATGATCTTTCTAAGATATATTCAAGAATATGTAAAGATTCACTATCAATATCTTTTGAAAATAATCTATATTCATCATCTATCGATTCTTCTATTTGTTGAGTAATAGATTCAGGAATATATAATCAAACTTGCCTTGGATGATCTTTTTTGGTTTTTAATTTTATAGGAACTCAATTATGAGTATATCTAACTTGATATCAATCTTTTCTAATTTCATCGTAATAGGAATGAGGTGCGTTATGTGGAATTAATGAGGCCGTGTGACATATATCAAGTTTATTATAAAAAACTCAAACTACTCAATATAACTCTTTTTGAAGTATTTTTCTGAGAACATGTATAGAAATATCCATTTCTTTAAGAATATCATTTATATATGTTCCTACTTTTCAAATTAGTTCCTCACTCCTTTGTTGCCATATTTCTTTTTCTGTAGGGACTTTTATAAGTGACAAACAATCTAAAGCCCTTTGAGATAAGTGTTGAGAATATTCCATATTTTATTATGAATAAAAATTATAAGTACTTCACTAGTGTAGAAAGAGAATATTTTATTGAAACAGTTAAAATTTTAAAATCTTTAATTTTATTTTCAATCTTTTTTTAACATGTTAATTTTACATCTTTCCATTTTGTTAAATATTCATCATATTTTTCCCATCAAGCTACTTTATTTTCTTTTAATAAAGGTCTATCATAAAAATCAGATGATCTTATCGTATAATTGGCCAACATATAATCTAATCTTTTTTTTGCAGCAACAATCTCTTTATACAATTCATCATCATAAACAATATTTTCTAAATCATATTTATTATGTTTCACCATCCTATCTCTATCAGATTTTGTATTATCTTCTATTAACTTATTAATATCTATACCATCTTTTTCAGGATATAAATAAGATAAAACATTTATAAGATTTTCTATTTTTATTAATCAAAGATTATATTTCCTAAATAAAAATTCTGAAATAATTTCTAAAAATAAATCTTTTTCAGTTCAATCTAGTTTAGTTTTTAAAGCATTTAAACCTCATTGTCATAAAATTTTTCCAAAAATAAGTGTTCTATATTTATGACTTTTATAATCTAATAGATGCTTCTCTCGTAACTCAGTATCATCAATAAATAAATCATCAGAAATGGCTTCCAATAATTGAAATTCTAAATTACCTGCATGATCAAGTAAATCCCTAAAAAAAGTTGTAACTTCTTTTTCAAGTCAAGGATCTCCATAAACATAAATATTAATAATATCTTTTACTTTATAAAATCATTCTTCTACCAATTTTGATGCTACATCTCATACTACTAATGTATTTGATACGATTGAATTTGATTCACCTAATTTTTTTTCTGTATTCATAAATATTATAAGATTGTAATATATGTGAATATATAATACTTAATTATTTTATTATGTCAATAATATTATGGTAGAATCTTTCTAGAAATGCAACTTTTAGAAAAATGTAATAATAAAGTATTAATATCTGATGATCACCAAAATTAGCTTTAAATTATAAAACAAATAATTTTATTAACAGCTATTTCTAGCTGTTAATTTTCTAATTGGAGGTGTCTGGTAGTAAAAGTGTTGTACTTTTAAGAGAGATATTGGATGGGATAAAATAGTAAAACTAATTTACTTTCTCATAATACAACCTATTTCATTCTCACAATTTATTAAATCACAAACTATAATAAAACCTTTCACTTCATTTTAAAGCATCAACTTCAATATAACTTATATTATTTTGTATATTAGATTGCATTAAAAATTGTGTAAACATATACTTTCACAGTCAATCTATAATCATATTTCAAAAATATTTTCTTGATAATCTACTAGATAAATTTTTATAACTAGGATTTGTAGATATTAATTTATTATTATTAAAATTAATATTTGAAAAATATTCTATCATAATAGTTCATTCTCTTATTTTTTCATACTCAACAAATCAAATTATCTCTCCTTTATATTGAAAATACATAACTCAATCATATTTTCAATCTTCAATATCTATGCTTATATTATCTTGAATATCACCAATAGATAATTCATTAAAAAGTAATGAGTTAATTTTTCTTGCTTCTCATTTTTTTTCTGTTATTTTTCATGGGATACAAATATTATCTTGAAGTGTTTCTAACATAATACAAATGTGTAATTTTATATTTTAAATAAAAATAAACAATTATATAATTATGTCAATAATATTTTAAAAAATAATAAACCAAAGATTGATTATTCCCTTATAAAACAAAAATCTAGTTATAAATAATTAGATTTTTGTTTTATAATTTATTTAGAGAACCGTAGTGTGAAACTGGCAAACTTTGAACCTTTGTATAGATATATGATAAATAATTTTAGAGAAGTGATAATTATTTATGAAAAATTGAAAATGTTATAAAAATAGATATGCTTAGAATTAAGCATTTATATGTAACAGAAATAAATTAAGTTCGTATAAAAGCTAAATAAAATAATATAGAATATATTTTTAGATAATTTTAGTATAATTTTATTTTAAATGTAAAAATTTTAAGGTATGGTTAATGAATTAATGAGTGCATTTGTATTGGGTCTAATAGGTGGAGTGATACCTGGTCCTGTTTTGACAGCAACATTCACGGAAATTTTACAGTCTGGTATGTGGAAAAGCATGCGTATAATTTTATGGGCTATGCTGACCGAAACTGTCGTAGCCCTTTTAAGTTTATTAGCACTATCATCGATGAATTTTTCTGAATGATTTTTTCAAGGTCTTTCACTAGTTGGTGCTATTATACTAATTCGGATTTCAACTTCGATATGGAAAATCAAAAAAATTGATACTGAAGAAAAAGTCCATTTTAGCCTTGGTAAGATTTCTGCTATGATAATGGCTAATGGTGTTCTATGGACTTTTTGGATTACCGTATGTGTACCTAAAGCTATATTATTAAGTGAGAAGTTTTTTCTTGGTAATTATTTATTTCTAGTGCTTGTCGAGATTGGATGGCTCATATCTACAATTCTAATTGCAATTATATTTTCACAATTCAGAAAAATTCTTTCGAACCCTAAATTTATGCCAATAATGTTCAAATTTTTTGCTCTGACATTCGTGTATTTTGCTATTGATATGATTTATAGAAGTTTAATTTTTTTCTTTAATTAAAAAAAATGTACCTGAACCTTAAATTAAAAAATATCAATAATTCCATTAAAACAAACAAAAATCTAGTTTTTAAAAACTAGATTTTTGTTTATTAATATATTTGGAGGTACCTCACACTCACCAATTTGACCTTTTTGAAAGAATTAATAGCTTTAATTTAGATGATTTAAAATGATTTTTAAAAATGTTAAAATTATTTAAATTTTAAAATATAATCAATTAAATTATAATGTTTTATTCATTTATAATTTCAGTCTATAAAGTCATCTAAACTCAAAACTATTTTCTCATAGTTATCTTTTATTTCAATCAAATTATCAAATTCTCTTTGTTTTGTATTATCAGATTCTATAAGGTAAGCCACTTGTATATATTTTATATCACCTGATTTTTCAACGATAAAATCTATTTCTTTATCTTTATTTTTTCAAATATGAATACTATAAGAATGTGCTTTAAAATGCAAAAAAACTATATTTTCAATAATTTTTCATATATCTACCTGTTTATATCATCAAAGTAAAACATTTCTAATTCATAAATCAGAAAAATAAAATTTATCATTTATTTCAAATATTTTTTTTCAAACTATTTCTTGTCTTTTTACTTTATTTATCAAATAAACATTACATAAATAAGAAATATATTCTAATACTATATTTGTTCATATTTCAATTTTTTGAGATTTTAAGTATTTTGAAATATTGTTTGCTGTAAATAAGCTTCAAATATTATCAGACAAAAACATTATAAGTTTTTCAATAAAATCAATATTTCTAATACTGTATCTCTTCACAATATCTTTAAGTAATATAGTATTATAAATACTTTTTATGTAATCATAAACTATTTCTTCTTGTAATTCTAAGTTTTTTAGATATGGAAGTCATCAAAATTTCATGTATTTCAAAAAACTTTCTTTTGAGTTTTGTAGTTTATGAAAGTCTAAAAATTCTTTGTAAATAAGAGGAAAAATTTCAAATTCTATATATCTTCATGTTAAATATGTTGCAATTTCACTTGATAGCATATTTGCATTACTTCCACTTATATAAATATCATAATTTCAAATCGCTTGTAGATCTCTAAGTGCTTTTTCAAAGTTTATGACATCTTGTATTTCATCTATAAAAACATATTTTTTAATTTTTCACAGTGAACCAGATTCAGAGTCTCATTTTTTTATATAAGAAAGTAAATCATTGTAATCTTTTATAAAATCAAAATCATTAAGTTCTTTATTTATATAAATTATTTGCTTTTCCAAAACTCAAAAATTATTTTTAAGTTCATCCATTATTTGAAAAAGTATATATGACTTTCAAACTCTTCTTTGTCAGATAAGTACCTTTATAATGTCTTTATTTATAAAAGGTTTTATTTTGTTTATATATATGTCTCTTTTATTGTAAGTTTTCATCATAATGAATAAAAAAATATTATTAAAATATGTTTTCATTATACTGAAAAGTATTTATTTTGCAAAAGTTTTAAAGTTCTTTTATATTTTTCCCTTAAAACAAACAAAAATCTAGTTTATAAATAACTAGATTTTTGTTTATTAATATATTTGGAGGTGCCTGAAAGTCATCTAATTGATATTTTTAATAGAATAAATCAATTTAATTTAGATGATTTGAAATGATTTTTAAAAATATTGAAACTTGGTTAAATATTTAAATATCAATAATATGCAAATAATTCAAATAAATATACTAGAAGATTGAATAATTAAATAAATAATCTCTATTCTTTGCCTTAATAATAAAACTATGATAAAATTAAATAAGTAGTATTAATTAAATAATAAAATATGGCAAAAATAAGTACTTCAGCTTTAGCAACAAATTTAAATTTAGACTCAAAGGAGTTTATTAAATTATTAGAAGAAAATTGATATATAGAAATCAAAAATAAATCATTATTTTGATCAGAAAAAATAAAAGTTTTAACTAAAAAATGAAAAGAAAATTGATGAGAATTAAAAACATGAACAAAATTTTGAGATTATATAGTTTGGCCAGATGATTTTAATCCATTTGAATCATTAAATATAAATAATTTTGAATATTTAAGTATTTCTAACCTTGCAGAAAATTTCTGAATGTGAGCAAGAAAAATGAATCAAATTATTTCAGAATTATGATGGATAGAACCAAATCTTAAATGATGGAAACTTACAAAATTTTGAGAAAAGATGTGATGAAAAGAATTAGTAATAAGTAAAACATGAGCAACTTATACAAAATGGCCTATAGAAATAAAAGAAAATAGTTCATTACTTTCCGCATTGTGAATGAAAGATATAAACAAAATTAATATAATTGAAAACAAAATAAATAATAATGATGAAAAAGTTGGTTTTAGGGAAAAATTTCCTGCTAGTTATAGAACAAAAGACTGACATAAAGTTCGTTCTAGATGAGAATTAGTAATTGATAATTCATTATATGAATATTGATTAGCTCATGCATATGAAAGAAAATTACCAATTGAAGAAGATGTTTACTCTGATTTCTATATTCCAGCAAAAAATTTATGAAAAGCTGTATATATAGAATATTGGGGATTAGAAGACCAGGAAAAATATGAAAATAGAAAAAAGATAAAACAAGAAATATATATGAAAAATCATTTAAACTTAATAGAATTAGAAAATAAACACATTGATAATCTTGATGATTATTTACCTAGAATGTTATTAGATTTTTGAATTAAAGTGGATTAAAAAATACTTTAAAATAATAAATTATTTTAAAATATTTTACACAAAAAAAGGAGCTAAGTTTTCTTGGTAGAAGTGACTTAGCTTTTTTTATATAATCCAGTTTCACATACTGGAATATATAAAAAATATATAGTATCCAGTGGAAAAAGAATTTAATTGTTTAGAAATAACCCTAATTTCTATTTGTTATAGATAAAGATTCAAAAGAACTTTATCATATAACTTTCTTACAATCTTTAGGTAATTTTTATAGAGCTAAATTCACCAGTCTCTTTTGTTTTTGTTTTATAATTGTCTTTTGTACATAATATATGAAAGGCGAATTTTGAAAATAAATTATATCCATCTTATTAAAGCAACTTTACCTGAAAAATTAATTAGGTAAGATGGATATGATTCATTTCATTCTTTTACACCTTATATTTGTTTTTATTTTTGCTATTTTAATAAAACTTATAAAGTTTTACTAGGGATTAATACTAGGTTTGGTATTTCCCATCTAAGAAAGTAAGAAAATGTAAAAGAACTTTTATTCCATATATATTATATCATATATATATCTACACTACTAAGAAATAATATTGACAATATCTATAATTATATTATTAATCTTATAAATATTCTATAATTCCCTTATATAAGGGAAATTTAATTTTAAAATAGAATCAATAAAATTTGTTATAATTGTTAAATATGTATTAGATTATAATAAAAAACAACAAAATTTTATCTTTCTTGTTGTTTTTTATTCATTATTGTATAAAAATTATAGACAATAATTTTAGATGTATT
This sequence comes from Patescibacteria group bacterium UBA5194, assembly GCA_002412935.1. Taxonomy (GTDB): domain Bacteria; phylum Patescibacteriota; class Gracilibacteria; order BD1-5; family UBA6164; genus Altimarinus. The sequence goes on from DHWA01000003.1 coordinate 67,345, forward strand.
TAATTACATGAATATTATTTAAACTACCCTTCTAATTTTATCAATTAAGTACTTTATATAATACTTATTATATCAGCTTTTTATATACAAATACTTATCATCAAAATAATAATCGTAAAAATGTTCCATAAAAATTTTTTCTTTATAATAAAAGCTAACAGGTAAATTATTATTCTTTTTATTATTTAAATAATTATTAATATCATCAATAGAATTTTCTCTTTCAAAATTATCTTCTTCTTTCTTGCTAACTTGTTCAACCTTATCATTTACTATGTATTCTAATAATACACTCCAGTTTCTACCACAATCACCACATATTAATCTTTTTTTATCATTTCTATATCATTTATTCTTTATATTAATAGAATTACAAGTAGGACAATTTAAACTTGTTATTCAGATATTATTATATTCATTAGAGTTAGTTAAATTATATTCATTTTTCTTATAAGAATTTAATCTTTTCCTAAAAGTCCAAAGAGTTTTTCAATTTTCTTTTTCATAACAATTAACACATTGATCTTTTGTTTTATATGGAAAATATTGAGATTCAAAAATATTATCGCAACTAATACAGACTCTTTTATCTCAATCATGGAGTTTGTCAATTTGTTCATAAAATGTATCTAAACATCAATTATTTATTTTTTTTTTTTGAATAATTCACTTAATCTATTATCTAATGTCTCTATTGGATTATCTCAAATATTAAATTTGTTTATTCTTAGAAATTTATAACCATATCATTCTAATACTTTTTGTCTATAAATATCATCAGCTTTCATATAACTTGTATAATTATATTTATCTACCGATCATATATTTTCAAAATGTTCTTTGAATCCATCATATTCAATTACTACTTTTTTATTATTGTAAATAAGTAAAAAATCTACTTTATATGCAGGATGATTATATATTCTATCTAATTGTCTTAAATACTTTCATATATCAAATTGAGGAATAAATTCTATTGAATTATTGTTATCTTTATAAAATTGTGTTTCATAAAAATATTCTTGAATTTTCTTTTCCATTGGAGAATTTACATCTGTTCATCAAAGATTTACTTTTCTACCAGCATCAAGTTCATTACTGTAATGTAATAATGCATTTTTAATTTCTCAACTAAATTTATTTATAGGTTTACTTAAAACAAAATGCATACATTCTTTAGCACGACTAAATCAAACATTCATTCTTTGAGCTTTAACACTTCAATCCTCTTCTATATCTATAGTTTTAAAGTCCTTTAAAAATATATAAATAAGTCTATCCTTTTCTTCAGTAGCCACCATAGAATAAAAAATATAATCTCTTTCTTCTCATTGACATGAATCAAAAGTCATTATTTTGAGTTTACATGTTTTAAATATCCATTCTTTATCAGGAAGTTCATTTATTTTATCAAGTAATAATCAAGCTTGATGTTGATGAGGTGTAATTATTCATAATGATTGTTCTATTCATTTTTCTTTAAATTTTAATATTTTTTCAATAATATAATTTATTTCTAATTCATTAGTATTTTTTGCCATATCAATTAATCAATCATGAGGGATAATATCAATTTTAATTACATCTTCAATAGATTTTCATCTAATCTTCATATATTGCAAAGATCATTCATAAAAAAATTTATTTGAATATGAAATGATTTCAGGGTATCAACGAAAATGTTTTCTTAATTGACATTTATAATTTTGAATTGATTTAGAGAACTTAAGTATAGAATATTTTATATCAAAATTTCAAACATTTTCTAACCAGCCAAATTCATCTTCTTTTCAAACTAATCTTTCTTCAATAAAGGTTTTTTTAATATTTGTTTTGTATTCTTGATTAACAATTTTACTTGCATTATTAGATTTCACATTAGAAAATTGCTTATCATCTCAAAGAATAATAATTTTTTTTCATCTTATTAAAGCAGGTAAAGATTGTGCTATACTTACTTGTGATGCTTCATCAATAATTATAAGATCAAATAAATCTTTTTCTAATGGAATATAATCAGAATAATCTCTTATTCATGCTAAAATACATGGAAAAGCATTTTTTAAATTTTTAAATAATCATTTAGGAAATTTTTTCTTTTTAGAAATAATTCATTTTAATGTATTTACTTCATTAGCATGATTTCTTGTATAATCAACTATTCTCTTATCAAGAAAATAAGCCATTTCAGCTGTAGTTTGTTCTTCAATATTTTTTATTCAATCTGAGAATAGATCTTCAGGGATATTATTAAATTTATATATAAGTGATTTTTCAATTTTTTTAAATTCTAAATAGTTATCTATAAATTCATTTGAATAATTATTTAATACAGAAGATAATTTTGTAATAGATAAAGATTTAATATCAAAATCAATATTTTTTGAGAAATTTAAAAACTTTCATTGATAATTATTTAATAAATTTAATGATTCTTTTATTTCAAATAATTTATTAATATTATTTAAATTAATTTTGTATTCATCAATATATTCAGAAATATCATTATTTAATATGTTTTCTTTATTATTTAAAATTCGATCAAATGAAAAACTATTTTTTTTATCATTATTAATATAATTATCTATGTATTTATTTAATTCAATATAATTAAATAAATTTTTTAATTCTGATATATCTTGTTTCATTAATCATTCACAATACAGAATAATATTATTGATTAATTTAATAATATTATCCTGTACAGATAACAATTTTTCATTTAATTTTTCATTTTTATTAACTAAATAATTTTTTAAATATTTTAAAAATATTTGTTTATCAAAAATATATAAATCATCGTTTAAATAATTATTAATTTCTTTTATATTAATTAATTCATTCAATCATTTTTCATATATTGATTCTAATATATCTATAGTAAAAATTTCTTTAATGTTATTATAATTATCTTTTTTTGCATTTTCATACTTCTGTTTTTCTTCATCATATTCATTATTTCTATTACTTTCTATTGGATTTCTATTTAGTTTATTTTCTAAAATAAAATTAATAATAAATTCAAAATTAAACTCTCTAAAATTACTATCTTCTAATAATGTTAAAATGAAATCATTTAAGTTATATATTTTTCTAATATTATCTAATTTTTTATGACTATCTAAAATATCATAACTATAAAAATATGACTTTATTTTTACATTAATATTATTAATCTTTTCTTGTTTAAATAAGTAACCAAATATTCATGATTTTAATTCAACAATTTCAGAAATCCCTTCAAACAGTTTTTTATTAGAATCATGAATTTTAGAATAATCTAATAATTTAAAATTATCTAATAAATCTAGGAATGTCGTATCATTTCAAATATAATTTAATAATTTTTCATTTAAATTTAATAATTTTTTATATTTTTGAGTTAGTAATTCTAAATTATTAATATTATTTTCCTCTAATTTTTCATAATTTGATATAAAAATACTTATTCAATCATTTACTTTATCATAATTTAAATCATTTTTTAAATATCATAATATATTATAATCTCATAAATCAGAAAAATCTTTATATTTAATTAATATTTTTTTAATATAATCAATGATAGTTCAATAATCATTAAATATTTTTACTTCAAAACTTTGTATATTGTCATTTAAAAAGATATCTGAAAGTTCATCATTAATAGTCTTTATATTATTATCTATAGCATTTAATATATCTTCCTTATTTGAATACAAATATATTGCATTATTTTTGTTTGGAAAATTTTTATTTTCTTGTTTAATTTTTGATATTTTTAATAGTACATCATAATTATTATTTAATAAAGAAATATTATCTTTAGAGAAATCAAATAATTTAATATCAAATCCTTTAAAATCATTTAATTTTATTAGAGTATCTTTTATTAAATAAATAAATTTTTTTAGTTCAGAAATATTTTCATCATCTATCCAGTTTATATCAATAAATTTATTAATATTATCAAAATAATATTTTATATCTTTAATTGATATATCTTTAAAATAATTAATATTATTTTCAATATTATTTTCAATAATTTTTAATAAATTATTTTTTTCTTTGTCTACATCTAATTTTTTATCTTTATATGCTGAATAATATTCAGCAATTTTATTTATAGTTTGTCATTGAACAATTTTTCAAAATTTATTTCAAGATTTTCATAACCTTAAAATAGGGTTAAGAAAATCATCATCTTTTCTAACCTTGTTTAAAGTTTCAGTAATTTTATCTTCTACTACATCTAAAGCTTCTTTTTTATCAGATAAAACAAGTACAGATTTACCATTCAACAAAGCTTTACATATTATTGCTGTAATAGTATGACTTTTTCAAGTTCAAGGAGGTCATTCAAGTGTTAATACTTTACATTCAGGATTTTCTAATGCAATAATAACTTGTTTTTGTTCATCATTTAAAGGTATTGGACTTTCAAATATTAATTTATTTGCTATACTTTTTTCAGTCCAATCTTTTTCTACATCATCTTCTTTATTTATTGGATCTTTTTCTACAAAATCATTTAATAATAAAGAAAATTGATCAAGTATTCCTTCATTATTATTTAATATTTCTTCATAATCATTTATTACTGATTCATCAGATTTATCAAATAAATATATATAACTTTTATTAGAAAAAGATGTTAATATATGTTCAACTTTTTGAAATTCTGAGTTTTCATAATCTAAAGATTTATTGAATTTAAAAAAGTTTTGAATGGAATCACTGATCCATTTAATTTTTTCTATAAAATTGTCATCATCATTTATATAAATAATTCTATCATAATTTCATGCTAATGTAGCTCATTTTCACTTATTTTCTTTATTCTCAGAATTTTCTCTATTATATTCTTGAACTACATAGTCTATAGCTTTAGTATTAACATAAAGTTTTTGATCAAAAAATAATTCAAAACTTCATTTTTTTTCTTCTAATTTTAATGGTAAATAAAATAAAGGAAATATATGTTTTCATGCTGATATTTCATACATATATAAATATAACTCTGTTTTATCTAAAAGTTTATTATTTTTAAATAAAATATAAATATCATCAAAAGCATCTGCTATAGAAATATTTTTAAAAAATAATTCTATATTAACTTTTAATTCTTCAAGTAGAATATTCTTCTTTAATTCTTCTATAAGTTTAAATGGTTTAATATCTATCTCTTTTTCTCATATTTTTAATTCAATTTTTTTATCATACTCAAAATATAATTGAAGTATATCAACTATAATATGTGCAAATATTGAATATAGACTATCTGATAATTCTCATTCAATTTGATATAATCAGTTTTGATCTACTAACTCTAATGTTTGTAAAGGTTCTTCTATAGTATCTAAAAATGGAACTATAAAATTTTTTGTGAATATAGTTTGTATTGTTTCTTGTGATTTTTCAAGATATAATTGATAATTTTTAATATGAATTTTCTTTATCTCTTTTAGATTTACTTCTATCTCAGCAAATGTAACATTTAATAATTCTTCTTCTAAATTTTTTACTTTAGAACTTATTAATTTAAAAATATTTTCAGAAATAGAACTAGTATATGTTCATTTTTTTATATTTATACTATCTTTTTTAAAACCATTATAAAATATAGAATAAAAATCTTTTTTTAGCTTCTTATACTTTTCTAAATCTAATCAGACTTTATGTCATTTTACAATTTTACTTATAGAATTTCTTTTTGGTAAACGAGTTTTATGAAAATCTGTTTCAAGAAAATTCATAAAATATTTTGCAACCTCAACAATAAAATTATTTGTTTTCTTGTTTAAATTATTCATTAAATATAATTATATATAATATAAAATTATTAATAATATAAAGATTTAATATAAAAAATCAATTTATAAAAAATACCAGGTTTAAACCTGGTATTTTGAATTTTCAAATAACTCTTGAATTTTATCATTAGAAAACCATAAATGACTATCCATATAGTTTGTATAGATTTCATATAAATCATGATAACTTATATATTCATCTAAATTTCAATAATCTCATAAATCAAGAATTATAGATATTTCTTCCCTATATTCTTCTATAAACTTTTCAGCTATTTGCCTTATAGATTCATATATCATAAGATTTATATTTATATCTCAGTAATTTGATTTTATATCATCCACATCAATATCTATTTCATTGTTATCACATAGATCCATTAAGAAATTAATATCCAAATATCAGCAATCTAGTATCTGACATAGTAAGCTTGTTTTACTTTCCATATATAAAAAGTTAAAAAATAATGTAATGGAAAAGCAATTTTTGGCTTAATATGAAAAAGTATGGATACTACAAGAAAGATGATTATTTAAAGATTTGAGAGTATAAAGAATTTAATTATTTGTTGAGTAGTATATTTTTAATAGAAAACAAAAATTATAATAGCTTAACATTATTATTAATACATTATAGAAATGGCAAACTATCAAAAAGTAATAAGATTATATTTAGGATTTTAGTTGATTTGATTAAGATGATATTTGTTTATTGATGATATAAAAAAGACTTTCCGAGTCACTGAAAGTCTTTTTTATTTATACTGAAAACCCAAATAGTTTTTCAAAAAATGGTTTTCATTTCTTTTCTTCAAATTCTAAATATTTAAGTCTATTAATAAATACATCTCAATGTTTTAATATTTTATTTTTTTCTCTTGTAGAAAGTCAACTTATAGTATTTTTTAAGGATTGCAAATTATGTGGTCTTTCCCTTGCTAATAATTCTAATGTATCATTTCTTGCAATATCTCATAATCTTAATTGTTTTTCGTATGAGTAATCCCTTCTTATTTGTTTTAAAAATTGATATAATTCACTATCACTTGGTTTTTCAATACTAAAATGATTATCATATAATTTTAAAGCTAATTGATTTTCATCAAAACATTTTTCAACTTCTTTATATCATTCTTTCTCATTTATTTCTTCTTTGAATTTACTTAATGAATATAGCTCTTGTAATTTATAAATACCATAAAAATCAATTGTTTTTATTCATCTACTATTTCAAAACTCTTTAGCTTTTTGAGTAAATTTTGAAGTAGTTATATAAAATATCTCTGTTTTATCTTTTTTATCACTTATTTTATCAGATATTTTTCAATAAAAATGAGCAATCAAATCTTCACTTATATCTTTTATAGAATACTTTTTACATTGTACTATTAAAAATTTATTTACTCAATTTTCATATTTTATTCATTTTAAATCTATTCAAGAATCAAATTCATTAGTTCTTCAGTTTAATTTTACATTATATTTTTTATACTTTTGAAAATAATATTGTATATATTTTTCAAATCAATGTGCACTTAATGTATGTTTAACCGCAAAAACTTTTCTAGCTTTCTCTTCAGGTTCATTTACTCATAAAAATAAAAAATCACTTAATGTTTTACTTAAATCCAATGTATTTATTTTCATAAAAATTTGATTAAATATTAAATATAGTTATATTAAAACATATATTTTATTAATAGTCAATATATGAGTACTTTTTCACTTATGTATAAATTAAAATTATCTCAAACTTTAAATGATTGGGATGTAGAAGATATCAATATAATAAAAGAAGCTTTAAATCAGCTAAAAAATTGATATGCAAGTTTTAATTGAGTATTTATTCATTGATATGAAACTATTGATGAATTAAAGATTTTACAAAGATGTTGTGATAAATATGAGAATTGAAACTACTATATAAAAACTATTAATACTGTTTTTAATAATATAGAATTTGAAAATGCAAATGAATTAATTGATTGATTTTCTCCTATTGATAAAGATATAACTAATAATATACTTACAGAATTAAATCTTGAATGAAAAGTAAAAAATAATTATGGGAAATCTTGGTATATTTGAGATGATTTTGTAAACATAAAATGAAAAAATATAGAATTAGAGCCTTGAACAAAATATAAAACAATATTTGATATAATAAATGAAACTTATTTAAATAAACCAAAAAATGAATTAACTTATGATGAATTAATTGAAACTTTTAAAAACTGAAATTACTCAAATATTTCTAAAGAAGATTTAATATATGAAAAAATCAGATGAGATATCAAACATAAATTAAAAGAAATTAGGGATAAAACTTGAACAAAGTTTTTCTGGCCATATAAAAGAGGAATCGTAATATTGGGAAAATAGGGAAAGTATATTTCACTATATTCCTTTATACAAGACATTAATAATCATTATAGTTTCCTAGGAAAATTAAATTTTTCTTAGGAATTTTTTTTAAAGCTTTAAGTTCCTTAAAATATTAATATTGTAGTTTTTCACTCTTTATCCGGATTCAGAGGTTTGTGCTGTCGTCACAAAACGACAAGAACACGAAATGGGCACGGACTTAGATTAGAAAATCAGTTAGAAAATAATTTGACTAGTGCAACGGTACTATTTTTAAACTGTATACTTTAAACCCCTACGAATATGGAATTATTAAGATTATAATCATCCGTCTTTCGTCGGTTAACATCAGAATGAAGTTTAAAAATAGTAAGTCAAATTATTTTCTAACTGTTATTTTCGTGGCACCGAACGGGGCTACGAAAATAACTACTATTTTAATAAAAAAATAAATAAAAAGCTACCACTCAATAATGTGGTAGCAGTTAACTAAAAAACAAGTACTAAACCTTTATTTAAAGACACCGGTGTCATAATCTTATTAATTATGACTACAAATAAAATATTTGATATACAGAATGAAATTATTCATTTTGGCTTAGATCATCTAGAAATTTATTGAACTTTTAAAAAAGAAAGTGAATATTTTGATTTACTAGATTTTGATAATTCAAATTATTGCGAATTTGAAGATTATACAATAACAAAAAATGAAGTACCTAGATATAAGTATAAAATTATCTTTACAAGTAATGATTGTACTCCTTTTGCATACTATAAGTGACGACCAAAATGAGAAGGAAGTCAAAATGTAGATTCAAAAGATTACATAGTTATTTATTCTACAGCTTTTAAACTTATGGAATATGAAGAAATTTGTTATTTTCTGGAAGTAAACTTTGATTTGTTACATTGTAGAAGATTTGATATATGTATAGATTTAAAAACAGATATAAACACTATTCTGAATTATTTTGGTGAATATAAAACATGAAGAGAATTTAAAAAATCCTGAGAAACTGAAACTAGATATATATGAGAGGTTAGAAATTATTTAAATAAAAGACAAATAATAAGAATATATAATAAGAAAAAAGATTTATTAATAAAAAGAAAAACAAAGCTATATGAAGATTATTTAGATATAGATAATGTTACAAGAATAGAATTAGAAGTAAGACAAGAATTAGCTAGGACAAAATATTATAAAAATTTATTTGATAACACTTTACTTATATGAATATTTAAAAATTATTTATATAAACATACTAAAATATTTGAATGTATTGATTGAGATAAAGTTAAATTACCCTGTAGAAAAAAAACAATATTAAATGATGAGTTATTACAAGATTATTATTATAAAAATTATAGAAAAATTATTTTATTATGACATGCTAGAACTATTTATAAAATGTGATTTTGTCCTGTAAGAATTCTTATTTGAGAAAATTTAATACAAAATAATACAAAAAAGTTTATTTGAGAAGAAATTATTAATAGATTATATAATTTAGAAAAAAGCTTAAAGGATAAATCAGTACTAATTAAAGATAAAAAATTATCTTCTAATCAAAATAATTATGATTAGAGATATAGATTATAAAAAATATGAGGATAAATTATTAGTGATTTATCCTAACTTATCAGAAAAAGAAGCTAAAAAAATAATAAGGCAATTATTTAATTTTTGGTGAAATATCATAGAAAATATTGATAAATTTCAAAAATAGTTTTTAACAATTTTTATTTTTTAACAGATATTTTTAAATAATTTAGACTTATTATTAAGAAAAAGTAAAATAAATTTAGAATATATTCTAGTTTAAAATTTTATACTTAATAATAATGCCTTATTACTGAAAGTTATTGTCAGCAGAAATACTATTAGAAGATAGTATAACTCAATATTTTTTTGATAAAATTGATCCTACAACATTTTTATTGGCCTGAAATGCTAGACGGATATTAGGTGATTTACTAAAAAAAGAAAATAAAGAATCTCCTTGATTAAAATATGTTAAAGAAAATTATAAAAATGTAGATATAGATAAAATGATAAAACATCTGAAATTACATTCTAATTTTTTCAAACATGCAGACTGAAAAAAAGATGAAGTTAAAGAAATTTTATGTGAAGAATGATTGTTAGAATATATATTATGAGAGGCTATTTGAAATTATGAAATATTAAAAAATAAAATTACATTTAAAATGGATATTTATAAATCCTACATAATGTATAAATCTTATTACTTATATATAAATGATTTTGATTTTGAAATTAACCTTAAAAATAAAATTGATAATATAACAAAAAAATTTTGAAAAATAATAACTAAAAAAGATTTCTATGAAAATTATTTATTAAATAAAGAAATATGAAAGCAATAATTTACTGTAGAAAATCAACTGATAGATGAGATAGACAACAATTATCTATTGAAGCACAAGAATTTGAGGCTAGAAAAATTGCTGAAAGAGAATGATTTGAAGTTATAAAAATTTTCAAAGAAACTATGTCAGCAAAAGAGCCTTGAAGACCTTATTTTAATGAGATGATGAAGTTATTTAATAATCATAAAGCAGATTGTATAGTAACTTGGAAATTGAACAGATTAGCAAGAAATCCAGTTGATGAATGAACTATAAAATGGAGTATTCAAAGTGGAGTTATTAAGGCTATATTTACAGAGTGAGAAATATTTAAAACATGAGATAATGTATTAATAATGTGAATGCACTTTTGAATGTCTACACAATATATTCTTGATTTACAAAAAGATATAAAAAGATGAATTAGAAGTAAAATAGCTAATTGATGAGTATGCCAAAAAGCACCTTTATGATATATAAATATTATTGTCACAAAAAGTATTGAAGTAGATAAAAAGAAATCTGAATGGGTAAAAGAAATGTTTACTTTAAGAAGTCAAAATATGGCTTATAAAACTATATCAGAGATATTATATAAAAAATGAATTAAAAAAGATAATTGAGATCCCTTCCCTTCTGCAACTATTGAAACATTACTTAAAAATAAGTTTTATATATGACTTGTAAAACATAATTGAGAATATTATAAATGATCTTATGAAACCTTTATTTCTAAGAGATTATTTGAAAATTCTCAAAACATATGACAATGAATTCATTACAGGCAAAATACACCTCGTCTATACCATTTAAAATGATTTTTAAGAGATGAAGAGTGATTTTTACTTAGTTGATATAGTAAAAAATGAAATATCTATTATAAAAACAGTTCTAGATGAGAAAATATAAATATAAATCAAGATAAAATATTTAAGTATTTTCTTGAAAATATTAGTAATTTAGAACTTGATGAAGATTTTAAAATCTTCAATAAAGAAATTATTTTAGAGATTTTTGAAAGTCAAAAACCAAAAGATGATGAAACTATAAAAGAAATAGAATTTAAGATTAGAAAGTTAAAAGATCAAAAAGATAAATTATTGGATTTAAGGATTGAATGAGAAATAGAAAAAGATATTTTTACTCAAAAAAGTAATGACATAGTTTTAAAAATAGAAGATTTAGAAATACAAAAAAATGAACTAAAAAGTAATAATATAAAAGAAAAAGTTGAAGTGTTGTTCGAACTCATAGAAAACCTTTCTAAAAGCTATAAAAGAGCTAATAGTGAATTTAAATCTGTTATCCTTAAAAATCTAATGTTCGAACTTTTTGTAAATAATAAAAAAGAGCTCTCTTATGCAGAAAACTCTCTATTAAATTCATTAATTTCGCTTCAGTTTTATCAAAAAAATGTTTTGGAGGTG
>DHWA01000023.1 GCA_002412935.1 Patescibacteria group bacterium UBA5194
CTTGTTTTATATTTTAACAAAAAAATATGAAAATTTCAAAACAGATTAAAGAGTTGCCTTGAAAGTATGATAATAAATTAAAAATCATAAAAAAATGAATTTTCTGGATATTGCTAGATGAAGAAGCATTTTTTATGTCAAAATACTTTAATATGAAGCTTACTAAACTTGATAAAGAAACTATAAAAGTAGGATTTCCAGATCAAAATAAAGAAAAATGGTTTAGTATACTTGAAAATAAAGATTTATGATATGTGCTTTTTATTTTGCAAGATTGAAATTTATTAGAAACGACATCTTTTGAATGAGTAAATTTTTGAAAAGTTTTTCAAATAAATTTAGAAGATTATAAATTCACAAAGGATCGTATTTTGCAACTTACAAAATTATGAATAGAAGAAAAAAATGAAAAAAACTTTTTACTCAAAGATAAACTAGAAGATATTTTTGTTTTGATTGTTTCTATATTGATGAGACTTCCAAAGAAAGAAAGGTATTATCTAAGATCAAAAATAGAAACTTTATTTTTAGATATTCTTGAAAAAATTTATAAGTATATGTACAACTTATCAGATAGACGAGATCTTATAAAATCTATTTTTTGAGAAGTTATGATTATCAGAGAATTTTGTCGTTTTTTATACAAAGATCAAAAGATAACAAGCTCAAATGTCTATCTAGATTTGTGAGATAAATTTACAGAAATACTTAAAATATCTAAATGAATAATAAATACATATGATTAAAGATTTTGATTACAATGATTTATATAATGCCTATTTAAAAGCAAAAAATTCAAGAAAAAACAAACAAGAAGTTTATTTATTTGATCAAAATAGAGAAGAAAGATTAAAAAATATGTTTTTAGAATTAAAATCAAGAAAATACAAACATTCTCTTTATAAAAAAATTATAATATTTGATAGTAAAAAAAGACTTATATATTCACCAAGTTTTAGAGATCATATAATTCATCATTTACTTTATGCTAAAATTTATAATCTGATAGATTCAAGTTTTCTGGACTGTTCCTTTGCTTGTCGCAAATGATATGGAAGTCATAAAGCTATAAATTATTTAAGAGATCTAATTCTAAAAAATACTGATTCAAATGAAAAATTGTATTATTTAAAATTGGATTTTTCAAAGTATTTTTTTAGTATAAATCATAAGATACTTAAGGATAAATTAAGTGAAGTTATAAAAAATGAAGAATTATTATATATCATATCAATTATAATTGATAGTTATAAATCCTCTCAAATTTATGATGATTTACTTGGGGATTGGGATTTTTATCTAAATGAAGAAAATAAATGAATTCCTATCTGATCAATTATTTCACAATTATTTGCAAATTTTTTTCTTGATGATTTTGATAAATTTATCAGATTTTGATTGAAATTGGATTTTGTAAGATATATGGATGATATACTAATATTGTGAAATAAAAAAAGTTTAAGTGAAGCAAAAGATGTTTTATTTAAACTAGCTTGAAAAAATAAACTTATTTTAAACCCAAAAAAAGTAAGTTTCAATATTGTTTGAGATTGAATAAATTTTGTATGATATAAAATCTGGAATAACAAAATATATGTTTGAAAATCAACAAAAAATAAAACAAATAAATTTTTAGATGTTTTAAATTGATTAGATATAAATAAATTTGATGAAAATGATTTAAAAAAGATAAATAGTAGTTTACAATCAAGATTTTGAGTTTTTTCTCACAGTAGTTTTTGAGTAAATTATTTTAAAAATAGGGGAAATATCGATTTCATTCGTGGGGCTAATGCTAATAATGGTTCTAATGCTGGAGTATTTACGATGAACTTGAATCGGACTTCGACTAATCAGAATCGTAATGTGGGCTTCCGTTTAGTAGAGTAATCTTTTTTGTATTAATTTTTAGTGAAAATTATTGATTTTTTTGCTAAATAATAGAAAGATGAATTATTGAAAGATTACAGATATTTATCCTGTATAGACTAGAAATAGTTTATCAAAGTATTTTTTTATTGTAGAAAAAAACAATTTTTTGTTATTTTAAAATAGAAATGTCACTTTTTTTATTTGCATTTATATATAAATATTATATAATTTATATATAATATTTAACTATTTTTATATGACAACAACACTTTCAATTGATAAAGAGATAAGAGATAGAGCATATATAAGAGCAAAAACTGATAAGATATCACTTTCAGCTGTTGCTAGAATGCTTTTACTTGATTATGCTGAGTGAAGAATAAGTATTTGAACAAGATTAAATTCAAATATTCAAGTTTCTGATATAACAGTTGATGAGGGTACTCAACAAAAGATGGATAATTTATCAACTTTATGGAATAACTTATGAAAATAATCTTTTCAAAAAGAATAAAACAAAAAGAGCTTTGAAAAACTGTAAATAATGAAACTATAAAAATACTTATAAGTTATTATAAGAGGTGAATTTTTACTACTATAAAATGAGAAAATCTCCTTAAGAGTTCGAAACTTAACAAGATATATGTTACAAGTGTATATTGAGAGAAAAGAATAGTTTATATGGTTGATCTAGTTTCTAAAGATGCATTTTTTTTGTTTTAATTTTTTTACAAATCATTCAACATATTCAATATATCATCAGGATCTTTCTCATTTTTTGCATCTTCTTCTTGAGCTTTTGCTATTTTTTGTTTATTGTCTTTTACTTGGAATGATTGCCATTCAACAAGATGTTTTTCATTTAGTGATTTAATTTCTTTTTGATAACTAACTTCAAGTTGTTCTAATTTCTTTTTTTCTGTATCAAGAATTTCAAATAATCTATCTATTTGTTCATTACTCATACTAGGCAATATATCAAACCAATATTGTCTTTCTTGGTCATCCATTGATTTTGTGTTTAGTACAAGTTTAATTAGTTCAGCGTATTCAGCTTGGATTTCATCAGTTATTTGGAAATTCACTCAGTTATGTGTTATTTGAGACATAATTTTTGTATTAAGAGTTATAAGTAATATGCTTAACAGTATATTTTTTTTTAAAATCCATATGATTTTCATTTTTACTTCAAACTTTCTACTTATGTATATTCTAATATATAATGTAAAAATTTGCAAAAAAAAATAAAAAAATATAATTGACTGTGTGTAATTAATAATTATTAAATTTTTTCCCTATGTTTTATATATATTTATGAATTTATACTTTTTCTGTAATGATAATTTGGTGAGTATATGCTATAATAACTATATATTCACTTAAATTTAAAAATTTTAGTCCAAATATAAGTTTGTTTATTAAATTGTTGTTTTGATTTTTTGCTATTATGACTATAATTGGATATATACTTATTTTTTACAATTCAGATATTCTGAATAAAAAAGTAGAAGTAAATGTAGTAAAAAATCATATTATTAATGAAACAAGCTATTAAAGAAATACTGAAATAATTTTTAATAATAATTTTTATGAGTTCAATTTTTACAAAAATAATAAATAGAGAAATTCCTAGTGATATTATTTATGAACAAGATAATATTATAGTTATAAGAGATATAAATCCAAAAGCAAAAACTCATTTGCTTATTATTCCTAAAAAAGAAATACTTACAATAGATGATTTAGAAGAAGAAGACAGAAATTTAGTTGCTGAAATGTTTTTTGTTGCTAAAAAGGTAGCAGATAATCTAGGATTAACAAATGCTTACCAATTGCATTTCAATGTTTGAAAAGAATGATGACAAGAAGTTATGCACATACATATGCATCTAACTTCAAATAAATAAGATAAAAAATTAAAAGTATAAAATATTTAAATATTGATTACTTTTAAAAATCAGCAATTTTTTAAATTTTCACTTTTTTACAATGAATAAAAATAAAATAATTTTTGCAATAATATGAATTATTATTTTGATACTAGTTTTTTGGTGAGTTTTTCTTATGAATTCATCATCAAAAAATAATGCAAATAAATCTAAAACGGCAGGAGATTTTGTTATATGGACTTATGGCTTAGATAAAGTAAAATTAGATGAAGTAGTAAAATGATTCAAGAGTAAGGCAAAAAATTATGAAAGTAAAAATATTGTGGTTGAGAATTTTGCAAATTATGCTGATTATAAGGAAACTTTATTAGCATCAATTGTATCATGAAAATCACCTGATATCTTTCTTTTAGATAATTTTGAAAATTCATATTTAGAAAATAATGTATTATGAATAAATCCAAATGCAGTAAACCCAAATGATTTTAGAAAAAATTATAAAACTTTTTTTGTTGATAATTTATTAAAAGAAACAACTGATGAAAATGAGAAAAAAATTGAATTTGTTAAGTGAATTCCTATATGATATGAGACTTTATGAATTTTTTATAATAGAAAATTTAATGTAAAAGCAAGTGATTTATGATCTTGGGCTTGAGTAGGAAATTTTATTGATTATTTAAAAGAGAGAAATCCAGATATTGTTCCTTTGTGAATTATGAACTCTAGTATAGATAATAATAGTGATGTTATGACTCAATTTTTTATGTTTTCAGAATCATTACCTATTTCATTAGATGAAGTAAAAGATGTATGAGTAAATGAAGCATTTTGAAGTTATCAAACTTATTTTAATCAGCTAAAATCTTCTAACTCAAGTGAAAGTTCTACAGAAACACAATATTATGATTGAGAAAATTCTTGAAAAACAAATTTAGAGTTATTTAGTGAATGAAATGAAGCTATGATAGTTGGTTATCCTAGTATGATAAATGCTTTAGATGAGGCTTGATTTAATAGTGCTTATTTATTTGCTGAACCATTTCCTCATTATTTTTCTTGAAAATGAAAAACACTTGTTAAATATAGTTATTTTGTGGTAAATAAAAGTACAAAAGATGAAACATTGGCTTTTGACTTTTTGACATATTTATCAAGTGAAGAATGAGCAAAAGTATTTTTGAATCAATTTACTTATCTTTTACCTGCTATGGTAACTTTAGAACAAGATAAATTATGAGAAAAAATTCATCCTTCATATAATTTGACATTGTCTGATTTTTATAAAGGTTGAGATGACTCATTATTGTCATCTTTTGATAAATGAATAGAGGTTTCATATGATCAAGAACTTAAAAATATCGTAAAAGATAATTATGGTTATTTAGAAAAATTTAAAAAAGCTCAAAAAGTTATTATGTGTAAATATAAGAAAACTTATAATTTAGAAGGTCTATCTGTTGATTGTGATAAATAGAATGCAGGATTATAGACTATAAAACTTAGTACCGGTTCCTCATAATTAACATATTAGTACTTAAAATTATATTATTTCTTTCTAAAAGCTGGAACCGGTACTGTGAGATAGGGGTTTTCTATTTTTTAATTATTCAGTATTTTGTTTTGTTATATTCATATTCCATTTTGTCAAAGCAGATGCAAATATTGTAGATTTTCTACTTTTGCATGAAAACCAGATTTAGATAAAGAAATTTATGTTGATTATTTAGTGAAAAATATTGAAAATGGGGTGCTTCATACTCCCTGTACTCTGGCAATATCGCAATGACAAAATAGTGAATCACAGAAAACTCTTAATTCCATCTACTTTTGATGATGAACTCCAACTAGTTTAAGTAATAGTCAATTAGAAAAAATTATTATAGCTTTAAAAAATAAATTTAGTTTTGGAAAAGATATAGAAATAACTTTAGAAACTACTATTAATAATATTACAGAAGAAAATTTAATTATATGGAAAAAAATATGAATTAATAGGCTAAGTATATGAATACAAACATTAAATAATGAATCACTAAAAGAAATTTGAAGATCAAGTAAAGAAGAAATCATAGAAAAATTAGATATCATTGAAAATCTATTTAAAAAAAACTGTCATTCCCTTGAAGAAGGGAATCTTCCTTGTATTTGTTTTAATTGATTATCTATATCTTTAGACTTCATCATCTGACTTCCTTATGTAAAAAAATGAGAATTATTACAAGATTTAAAATTTATTATTGAAAAATATGATTTTATAAATCATATATCGCTTTATATGCTTGAAGAATATTATGATTATCCAGAAAAATGGCAGGATTTAAGTATATCTGAAGAAGATTTTTTAGAAGAATATTTGCTTTGTAAAAATTACCTTGAAGAAAAATGATTTAAAAGATATGAGTTATCAAACTTTGCTAAAAAATGATATGAGTGTAAGCATAATAAAGCTTATTGGAATCATAAAAATATGTTAGCATTTTGACTTTGAGCACATTGATTTTTAGATTGAGTTAGATATGCTTATCCAAATAATTTCACTGATTATTATTCTTGAAAACTTGATTATGTTGAGGAATTAAGTAACAAAGATTTGTTTCTAGAAAAAATTATGTTTGGTCTTAGGACTATTTGATTAGAGCAAGAAATTTATAAGAAATTAAATCAAGAAAAAACCAAGTATTTTATAGAACAAAAATTACTTGATTTTAAACAAGATAAATTAGTTTTATTAGACAATTGAGTAGTTTTAATTGATTATATAATTAAAGAAATAGTATAATAAAAAAAATAAATTTCCACAATTTAGTGGAAATTTGTTTTTTTTATTTATTTAAGATATAATTTAATAGTTTTAAAATTTTAAAAATATTAAATTATGCTAAAAAAAATAATTTCTGTAATTATAAGTGTATTATTTATAATTAATTCTACATTTGCAACGATAGAATTTTGATGAAATAATGAAAATACTAATTATAATACTATTTGAGAAGTAAATAAACAAATTATTATGTCTACTTTAAAAATAAAAAAAATTAAATGATGAGATTTATACTTATCAAAGTTATGAACAATAGAAACTATAATTAATTCTGCAGAAAATTTAGAAACTCTTAATTTAATGACAGAATTAAATAATCAAAAAAATATAAATAATACAAAGTTAAGAAGTTCAGATAATACAAGTTATGAGATTTACAAATTAATTGATTTGAAAATCAAAAAAAGAACTATTCAAATAGAAGAAGAAAAATATAATAATATAATTAGTTTGGTTAATAAACCTTGAATTAGTAAAGAAGAAATAAAAAAAGTTGAAGATGAAATAGTTAAACTTCAATTAACTTTACTTGATAATAGTAAAAGTATTGTCGAAAAAATATTAAAAAACATAAATGATAATCTAAATTATGAAGATAATTGAAATATAAAATTTGATTTTGAATGAAATTCAACAAATTTTTGAAGTTGAAAAGTTACTTTTAATATGCCGAATTATAAGATAAATAATGAAAAGTTTGACAGTGAGTTACAATCTCAAATAGATTTATTAATTGAAACTAGTTTAATTTGAAAAGAATCATTTAAAATACAGTTTAGTTCTTTTGTTGATTTTATTACAAAAGATTCAAATATGTATTTATTAATGAATAAATTAAAATATTCTTGAATTGAGAAAATTGATGATACTTGAGAAATTGAAAAAGTCTTTAAAAAATTAAAATTATTTGCATCTAATAATGAATATTTAAAAATGGAGCAAGATGTGAATTGATGAAATACAGGTGTAAAAGAAATTCAATACGCATTAAATTTATATAAAAATTTCAAAATTTCAGATATAAATTCTATATATAATAAATGACAAGATATTTTAAAATCTCCTATGTTTAAAGTTTATAAAAAAAATTGAAATAAATATTTAATCATACCTTCAAAAGAAGCTTGTGATACAATTATGTCTTTGCAATACAAATTTAAATGAATATGAAATTTACACTGTAGTGATAATGAATATTATAATATGGTAAAAGAAATAGTTGAAAAATGAAATATATATATTATTTTATGAAGAAATTTAAATACTATATGATTTGATTTATTGGAAAATCCTCAAGTATCTTTAAATGCTAAATTAGATTATTCAGATACAAAAATCGAAAATCTTAATCTAAAGGTTACCCCAAAAGATGAGAAATATGCTTGAGAATTTATTGAGTTAGATTTTGTTAACTGAAAGAAATTAGATATATTATTTAATGCTAAATCTGATGATATTGATTTATCTTTTAAATCATTACTCGATAAAGATAATTATTTTACAAATATAGATTATATTTGAAATTTTTCAAGAAATCTAAATACAAGCTTTAAACTTGAAAATGGTTCTTTTAAATGAAATTTTGATTCTAAAAAGGATTGATATGATTATAATTCTGGTAAAGCTATAGAGTGAAATTATGTTTATAAATGAAGTCTAACTTGAACAATAAAGGAACATAAAGTAAATTGATTTAATTTTGAAGCTTCTTGAAAGGATGCTATAAAAAATCAAGATATATTATTACTGAAATTAAAATTAATCAATAATATTATAACTTGAACTATAAAAGTGTATGATATAAATGAAGAAATATTAAATATTGTAACAACATGAAAATATGATAAAGATATTTTTGAATTAAATAATAAAATTAGTTTTAAAAATATTTTTAAGAAACAAGAAAAGAAAGAAAATACTGATAACACAATTAAATCTAACTTAAATTTCAAATATTATTGAGATATTTATAATTATAATAGGGAAATGAACTTTGATGTTTATATTTCAAATAAAGATTATATAAAATGGAAACTTACATCTGATAACAAAAGAATAAAAACAGAAACACTGAAAATCAAGAAACCAAGTAATATCAAAACAGTTGATGATTTAGAATAAAAAATTTAAAACAAAAAAATAGTATGGAAATTTCCATACTATTTTTCATCACTTAGTTGTCATTTAATATGTTCGAATAGGTGATTAATTAAATCATCTAAATTTTTAAAATCTTCTCTTTCTGTTCTATAAGTTT
The DNA here is from genome assembly GCA_002412935.1 of Patescibacteria group bacterium UBA5194. Taxonomy (GTDB): domain Bacteria; phylum Patescibacteriota; class Gracilibacteria; order BD1-5; family UBA6164; genus Altimarinus. The sequence continues at coordinate 8,843 of DHWA01000023.1, forward strand.
CTCAGTCAAAAACAGCATTTATATTTCAATTAAAAAGTCATTTTTTATTTTTATTTATTGTAACTTTTAAAGTTCCTATAGAATCTTCTTTTTTAAATTTATTAAGATAGTTATCAAGTTTTGTTGATACATTTTCATCAACTAGTCTTTCAATAACTTCTTTAGATACTTTAAGTTCATCACATAAGTTTACATTTACTTGTAAATTCATTTTTGTCTTTTAGAAGATATAAAATATTTTCAAAGATTCTAGTTTTTTAAGGCTTTAACATAAATCTTTAAATTTTTGCAAAGATATTTTATCATTTAATTTTTTAAAATCAAGTTGAGTTTTTAAGAAAAAAAAATATACTTTATTTTATTAAATACTACCCACTAAGTACTATCTCTTAAATATTAATAATATGCCAATCGAAAATTATGAAAAAGTCATATGACTTGAGATACATGTAAGAGTTAAATCTGAAACAAAATTTTTTTGTAATTGTAAAAATGCAGTAGATTTAGCACTTGAACCAAATATAAATGTATGTCCTGTATGTATGTGATTTCCATGAATGCTGCCTAGTTTAAATAGTGAAGTAGTTAGATTGTGAGTTAAAGCCGGATTACTTATGAATTGTGAAATAAACAAGATTTCTAGATTTGATAGAAAAAGTTATTTTTACCCTGATTTACCAAATAGTTTTCAAATAACTCAAATGTATGAACCAATAACTTGACCATGAATTGTAAAAGTAATGATTAATGGTGAAGTTAGAGAATTTAGTATTCACCATATGCATCTAGAAAATGATGCTTGAAAACTTATTCATTCAGGTTGACAAACTCTTTGTGATTATAATAGGGTATGAAGCCCACTTATGGAAATAGTTACTGATCCAGTTTTTAAAGATAAAGAAGAAGTTATGGAATTTCTTAAAGAAATTCAAAAGATGTTTAGATTTGGTGACGTTTCTGATGCTGATATGGATAAATGACAACTTAGATGTGATGTAAATGTATCAATTAGAAAAGTTTGAGATCCAAAACTTGGAACTAGAGCAGAACTTAAAAATTTAAATTCATTTTCTTCTATAGGAAGAGCCATAGATAATGAATTTCTAAGACAAGTTAGGATTTTGGATGCTGGATGAGTTATAGAACAAGAAACAAGATGATGGGATGATGATAAATGAATTAGTACAACTCAAAGAAGCAAAGAAGACGCTATGGATTATAGATATTTTCCAGAACCAGATTTATTACCAATTGTACTAGATGATGAATATATAGAAAATATAAAAAAAGAATTATGAGAATTGCCAGTATTAAAAAGGATTAGATATTTAAATGATTATAAATTATGAGAAGATGATTCTAGGATTCTGACATCAGATAAAGAACTCTCAGAATATTTTGAAGAAATGGTAACTTTAACTGGTGATCCTAAAAAATCATGTAGTTACATTACAACTATACTTTTAGCTTTATTGAATGATTGTAAAGAAGTATGATGAATTTGTAATTTGAAATTTGAAGCCAGAGAATTAGCAAATGTAATAAGTCTAGTTAATAAAGATGAACTATCATCAACAAATAGTAAGATAGTTGTAGAAGAACTGTTTAAAGCCTGAGGAAAAGCAGATGAAATAGTAGATAAACTTTGATTAAGACAAAAAAATGATACTGATGCTCTAGAGAAAATAGTAGATGAAGTATTATTAAAATTATGAGATCAAATAGCAGAATACAAATCATGAAAAGAAAATTTATTTTGATTTTTTGTAGGACAATGTATGAAAGCATCAGCTTGAAAATGAAACCCTAAGATTTTCACGGATATTATAAAAAAGAAGATATAAAGTTGTCATTGTTTCATCTCCTGCAATTCAAAGTAGGACAATACAAGGAAGATTCCCTTCTTCAAGGGAATGACAGAATCTTCAAAATAGCAAAAAAATAAAAATATTTGTCATTCCCGCGAAGGCGGGAATCTTCATTATATAACTGCTCTATTTATGAATAATTATTTTGTATATATAATAAGTAATTCAAGTAATACAGTTTTGTATATATGAGTTACTAGTGATATAATAAAAAGAATTTATGAACATAAAAATAAATTAATTGAATGATTTTCTTGTGAATATAATCTAAATAAATTAGTTTATTATGAAATATATAATGATATAAAAATAGCCATAGACAGAGAAAAAAAGTTAAAAAAGTGGAATAGGAAATGGAAAGATAATCTTATAGATAAAATAAATATCAATAGAAATGATTTATATGATGATTTATTGTAAGTGAAAGAGTGAAATATAATGAAGATTCCCTTCTTCAAGGGAATGACATAATTTTAAATAGCCTATTTTTATGAAGAGGCTATTTTTTTGCTATTTTATAAAATATATAGTAAAATATAGATAGTTTAATAAAAATAAAAGTTAAATTATCTATGCTAAAACAAATAAAAACAAAAATACTATCACTAATTTCTTCAAGAGGTTTCAAAAAATCTCTGTTTTTTGGTATAGTTGTTTTTATAATTATACATTTTTGATTTGATACGGTGTTTGCTGAAGACCCCCAAACAACAGTATGATCAACAGTTGGGACTTCAGGGGATAGTGCGGATTTAATTAATAGTTTTTTATGATTTCTTCAATTCATAGCTTGAATTTCTGCATCATTATTATGAGCACTTACTTGAATTATATCAGTATTACTTGATCCTTGATTTACAAATGGTTCAGCTTTTAATATTTCAGTATATATAAAAGAAGTTTGGGTATTTGTATCAAATTTAGTTTATCTTATATTTGCATGAATACTTATAGCTATCTCATTTATGAATATTATATGAAAGTGAGAATGAGATATGTTTTTGCTTAAAAAGTCTTTACCAAAATTTGTTATTTGAGTACTTATAGTTCCTTTTTCTTGGTTTATAGTACAATTTATGGTATCTTTAGCATCTATTATGATGGTTTCAGTATATACTTGGCCATTAGAGACTTTCAAGGAAAATACAAATCTTTCACCAATTATGAAAGAAGAGGTAGAATGGTGTAGTAAATGGGTAATAAATATACAATGAAATTCTGCATCAAGTAGTACTACAACAACTACTACTTGAACTTGATTTATTGAATGTGAAGGGGGAACTGATAAAAAACAAATTCAAGAGATATTAAGTATGAAGCCAGAAAATAGTGATTATAGTATAGGATGAATTCTATCTATATATACTTTCTGAATAATGGATATTGAATCTCTAACTAAATTACAAAAAGCACAACTTTGAACTTTAAAAGGATTATCAGAACTTTCAGCAAAGGTAATTTTCGATTTTATATTTGTTATAATATATTTAGTTATATTAATAGCATTATTTTTATCATTGTTTGTTAGAGTTATAATGCTTTGGATATATATGATGTTATCCCCATTATTTTGATTATTATTTTTTTTATGAAAATCGGGATCATGAAAAATTGCAGAGAAATTTAATTTTAAAGAATTTATTGGTTTAGTTATGGTTCCTGTATATGTAGCAGGTGCATTATCATTTTGATTGATGTTTACATTTATTATAGCATTATGAAATAATAATTCTACTACTACTACTTGAGATGCTGAAATTGATTTGTGATATACGATACTTGTTATAAAAGGTGAAGTAAATGGATGATCAACTAGTAATAATTTATTAACTGGAATGTGATGAGCATTAGGTGCTTTATGATATTTAATGGTTAAATTATTTTCATTAGCGTTTTTATGGATAGCTGTTATGGCTGCATTGAAACAATCATCTATAACTTGAGGTATTATAAAACCTATAGAGGAATTTGGAAATCAGGTATGAAAATTTGCTATGGAATCACCAAAGTATATACCTATTCCTGGGACTTGATGATTCGCTTGATGAAAAACTCAAAATCTTGGTAATTTATTGGGAGCTTGAAAGATAGGGATGGATCAATTTGATAGCATACAAAGACAAAAGACTCAAGATTTTGGAATGAAGTTATTTCCTGATAAAGAAACTAAAGATCTATTAGATAAATTAAAGGGAATTAGTTGAAATACTGAAAAAGCAGTGATGTGAATGAAAGATTTTATTGCATCAGTTCCTGCAGCTACAATTGCTAGTAATGCCACAGTTAGGGAAGAATTTGCAAATAAATTAAAAGAATTAGGAATAAAAGGATGAATTAAAGAATTGAAAGAATCTTGATGAGATACTAAAAAAGTTCTTGAAGCTATGAAGATTATTAATGAGGATTCTGTAAATAGTATCAAATGACTAAACGGTGAAGGTATAGTGTGAAAAGCTAATATGAGTGAAGATAAAATAAAAGATAAAATGTGAAGTGGTGCATCTTCCTCATCTGATGAAGCTAAGAAAGAAGGTGATACAAAGGTTAGCTCTCAATTAGAACCGAAAAATATTAAAGTTGAAAATAAAGAATTAACTGATTCTAATTGAGCTATTTCTAATTGAAAATGAAAAGACTTAGCAGACTATTTGGTTGATAAATTATGAGATAAACTTGAGAAAATGAAATATTGAGAAAGTGGTTTCAGAGAATTATTTAGTTGATTACCTGATGATGAGAAAGCACTTATAAATCAATTAAAAAGTAAAAAAGTTTTAAATGATGATTGAACTTTTAATAATAATTTTAAACATAATTCTTGAGAGCAAAATTCGTGAACTTCGTCATCTTCAGAATCACCACAATCACAAACTCCACCAACAACACCTCCACCAACATGATGAAATCCACCATCAACAACATAATAAAATTACATTTCACAATAAAAAACGGTCTTTTCCAAAAAGATCGTTTTTTTATATATTTAATTACTCTTTACTTTTGATTCCAAATCCCCGGACTAAAAATCCGAGGATAAAATGCCCGAAAAGAATTTAAGGGATTTCATCCCCTTAAAAATCCCTGAATCGTTTCCCGGTTTCTGGGTTCATATCTGAAAGCATATTTAATGTGAAAGAATAGTTTTACCTTTCAATTGACCACTTAGTAAAAATAAGGAAAGACTTGTCATTCTAAATGAAATGAAGAATCCCTTAAACTTAGTTTATTATATATGCATTGCTAAAGGGATCCTTCGTAAAAAATCAGGATGACAAAAAAATAAAACATTTAGAAATATGGGGTCTTAGGGGGGCGAGACTCTAGTGACTACTCACAGAAACCACAAAACTCAAATTCTGAAATTCGAAGTCCCCTAAATCTTTTGATTACTTTTGGATGCAAAAGTAAAACTAAATTGTTTTCTTTTGTAATACAGAAAAAGTGGAGATTTCTGACTTTTTAGGAATGACAGATAAACATATTTTTGATTTTATTTAAAAATGAATATAATAAAAGTAATAATATTTTTATAAGATAAAATATATGGCAGTTATAACAATAGAAAATGTTCCAGATGAAATTGTTTTAAAATATTGATTAAAAATAAAATATACTAGTGATATTAAATTTCCTAGTAGAATAAGAAAAAATACTTGAAAAACAAATAATGATATTATTTATTGGGATGAAAAAGAATTAGAAAATATGTGAAAAACATCAACATTTACATCTAACAGTTTTTAGTATGATTGAATAATTATTAGTAAAGAATAAAAAATTTTTACTAATAATTATTCAATCCCACAACTTTTACTCAATCTATATTTTCTTTATAATTTATCATATCAAGATGTGATAAAATAAGAACTTTTTCTCATTTCTGTTCAATTTTATTTAGTTTATTAACTTCTTTTTTGATCTCATATGAATTTGTTTCTAGAGTAATATGAATAAATATATTTTTATCTTTTACATAAAAACTAAAATTAAATCTACCATTTAATCAATTATATACTTCAGTGTATTTTGTAATTAGATTATTATAGACCATATTTTCAACTAGTATATTGTTATCAATGTTTTCTCAAGCAAAAGTATTTCTTATTCCCAAGTCAGTAAAATAATATTTAACATTTGTATTTATAGATTTATCAAGCTTTAGATCATATATCACACATCTTTTTAGTAATCTAGAATTAACTAAGAAATCAATATAATCCATAAAAGTTGCTAATGCAATATCAATTCATTCACCTTTTATATTTCTATGAAATTCTCTAATTGATAGATTTTTATTTAAAAATGCTATTTTTGATATACTTTGATATAATGAAATAACAGTTTTTATAGAATAATTGGTAATTATATCTTGTAAAACAATTTTATTTTTTATATTATCTAAAAATAGTTTTTTAAAGTAATCATTATTTAAAAATTTAACTTCTGGAAGATTTCAGTAAGTGAAATAATTTTGCCAATCAATTATAGATAAGGTATTATTTTGTATCAGTATATCATTATAAATTTCTAATTCTTTTGTTGTGTCTATATGAATATTGTTTCAAAGTATAATTATTTTATATTTTTTACTTTTATATAAATCTAAAATTAATTGTTTTATATTTTTAATTTTGTTTATATTTTGTAATACTATGATATTACAAAATCAGAATTTATCTTCATATATTTTTAATAAATCAAAAAAATCTTTATCATCTTTTATAATATTTTGTAGATCCAGTTCATCATTTATATATAAATAATTAGTACTTTTAGTTTTTTCTAGAAATTCTTTCACTATACTTGTTTTGTGTAATCATCTCATTCAAGTTATTACTATTATTTTATCTTTATTTAATTTAGCTGCCATTTTTTTTACAAAATCATTATTGTTTTTAAAAATAGGATAATTTTGTAGATAAGTTAGATTCTTATTAATAAGGTTTAACATATTATGATTTTGTTATATTATAATGATATGAATTTATATTATTTTAAAGATTTTTTAATAAAAAGCAATATATTTTACTTTATTTGACTAAAATCAAAAAAATGATACAATAATTAAGACTAAAGTTTAAAGATTAAAGAATGCAAAATAAATATATATTCTAAGAATCTAACATTCTAAATAATCTAATATTATAATTTAAAATTTATGGACTACTTGAAAGTTGATAAAAGAGTTAAAGAAATAGTAAAAAGAGCTACTTCTTATATGCCTGACAAACCAGCTAAAGAAATTGAAAAATGTATTTTAAAAGCATATATTTTTGCTCGTGATGCTCATGACTGACAAGTTAGATTATCAGGAGATCATTATATAGTTCATCCCGTTGAATCAACGATTATATTACTTGATTTGAGACCAGATATATATACTATTCAAGCTTGTTTACTTCATGATGTTGTAGAGGATACTTCTAGAACTATAGAAGAAATTAAATCAACTTTTTGAAATGAAGTTGCTTTTTTGTGTGAATGAATGGAAAAAATATCAAAAATAAAATATGTATGAGAAGAGAGAAATATATGAAGTTTAAGAAAAATGTTTATTGCAATGGCACAAGATTTAAGGGTTATTTTTATTAAGCTTTCAGATAGACTTCATAATATGAGGACTTTGAAATATCATCCAAAGAAAGATAAACAACAAAGAATATCTCTCGAAACTTTAAATATTTATGCTCCTATAGCTGATAGATTATGATTATTTACAATTAAAAATGATTTAGAAGAAGAATGTTTTAAGATACTTGAACCAACAGAATATAAAAGGATTAATAAAGAGTTACTTGATTATAAAACAAATATAGATTATTTTTATAAAAATTCTACAGAAGAAATAGAAAAAGCTTTAGATTTAACTTTAGATGATTATAAGATTACATATAGAGTAAAATCAATTTATTCTATTTATAAAAAAATGAAAAAGAAATGATTTGATTCTATAGATTCTATGTATGATTTATTTTGAATAAAAATTTTAGTTCAGGATATTCCTACTTGTTATAAAGTTCTTTGAATTATACATAATAAGTGGAGTCCAATTCCAAATAGATTTAAAGATTATATAGCATTACCAAAACCAAATTGATATAGAAGTTTACATACAACTATTATATGATTCTTAAAAGAATTCAGACAACAGCCAACAGAAATTCAGATAAAAACTTATGATATGAATGAATATGCTGATATATGAGTTGCTGCACATTTTGAATATTCAGAAAAATGAAGTAAAATAGCTCAGGATATAGACTGGGTAAAGGAATTAAAAGAATTAACAGAAAGTTTATGAAATAATGATTTTATATCATCTCTTAAGATAGACGTTTTCAGAGATAGAATATTTGTATTTACTCCAAAATGACTTTCAGTAAACCTACCATCATGATCAACAGCTATAGATTTTGCTTATGCTATTCATTCTGAAATTTGAAATCATACTATTTTAGCTAAAGTTGATTGAAAAATTTATCCTTTAGATAAAGAATTAAGTAATTGAAATGTTGTGCAAATAGTTACTGATAATTCAAAGAAACCAAGTCCATTTTGGTTGTCATTTGTAAAAACTACAAGAGCTAAAGAAAGGATAAGAAGTTGTTTAAAAAGAGAAAATAAAGACACAAATACTGAAAGATGAAAAGATATATTAAATAAATATTTAGAAAAAGTATCTTTGCCAATACTTGATAAAGATTTATCTATTTTAAAAGTTCTTGATGATAGGGAAAATGATATTGAAGAAAGACTTAATATATTAGAACAAATATGAAATTTTTCGGTAAATCCTTCTTCTATTGTAAGAAAGATTATGAAGTCGAAGAATATAATTTCAAAAAAAGAGATTAAAGAGGATGTGAAAAATATAATTGATATGGAAAATGTTGATTATAAGAAAGAAGAAATAATTATATGATGAGAAAGATGAATTGATTATAAGGCTTGTAAAAAATGTATAAATTGATGAAAAATTCCAGATAAAATAGTATGACATATAAATTCTAAATGAATTATTACTATACATAATAGAAATTGTGCAATCTTACAAAATGTAAATAAAGAGAGACTATTGACGGCATATAGAAAATGAGAAGAAGATGATTCTATAATTGTTTCTATTTGATTTATTTTCTTAGATAAAATTTGAGTTTTAAGAGATTTAAGTGATATAATTTATTCTATGTGATTAAATGTAGAACAGGTTAATTCAAAAAGACTTGAATTTAATAAACATGAAATAAAATTAAAGGTAGAAGTTCCTGATTATGATTATTTACTTGTAGATAGATTGGTTGAAAGGATAAAAATAAAATTTTGATCTAACTTAATTAGTTCTTCTATAGAAAAAATTGTAATGTAGAAAATTAAAAAAAACAATAAAAAAGTACTAAATTTAAATTTAGTACTTTTTTATTGTTTTTTCAATTAAGCTTTTCTTATTTGTAGTTTTTGTGCTACTTCACTAAATTTTTCAGGATTTTTTCCTTTTAAATAGTTAAGCATTTTTCTTCTTTTAGCTACCATTAAGATAATTCATCTTCTTGAATGGTTATCTTTTTTATGTTCAGCTAAATGGTCTTTTAGATTTTCTATTCTAGCTGTAAGTATAGCTATTTGTACTTCAGAAGATCATGTATCTCATTTTTTTACAGCATAATCAGCTATAATTTTTTTCTTAGCATCTTTTGTTATTGTCATAACAGTATTTTTAAAAAATAAAAGTTTATCCGGAAAATACACCAGATTATTTAAGCGGGGTTATTATATTAAAATAATTTAGAAAATCAAAATTTTTTATTATTTATACTTAAGAAACTTATTTTGGTCATCAAAAATTTATATTTCAAGATTGTTCTATAGTATTTAGAGTATTATTATCTTCTAAATTAAAAGGATCTCAGAAAATTCAGTTGTAATTATTATTTATAGATGTATCAGTATTATATTCTAGACTAGAATTCTCAATAGTATTATTATCAATTGATTGAAAATTATCGATATTTGTAGTTTGTTGATTGATAACCATATCTTCAGGTAAACTTCATTCTTCGTATAATAAATTGAGTTTTATTATTAAATCACTTCATGAATTTGGTATAACTACATGTATATTTTTAATTATAGCATCTTCATTTAATCTTAGAGTTGTTATTGTTTGCCTATTATAATTATTTAAAAAAGTATAATATGTCTGAAATCTATTACAAAAAATTAAGTATACTCTGATTAAATTATAGTCATTTTTCAATGTTATAAAATCATCTATATTTTTACCAAGTCAGGCTGTATTATAATTTTTCATATTTAAAGCAATAGCTTGTTTTGTGTTATTTATTGAATTATCTAGTTGTTCTAGATAACTTGTTAGTGTATCTATTTGTACACTTAGATTTTTACTATTAGCATATCAAGTTTTATATCTTATTTTCAATTGATTCATTAGACTTTCATATGAATCTTTTCTATCTGACAGAGAATCTAGATAAGATTTTGGATCTACTTTAACAATGTTTATATAATCCTTTATAGTATCTAAGTTTTTCTTGATTAGTACATCATTTGTTTTAGCTCTATCTGATTGAATTATAGAAATAGGAATAATTTCATTATAGAAAGAATTATTAGTATCTTTTTTTCATTCATAAAATTTTGTTCATATATTTATATTTAGTGCTACTCAGATTTCACTAAATCAATAATTATCTATTGATTGAAAATTATCACTATTTGTCGTTTTTTCTTCACTACTCCACCACCAAGCATTTATTGCTTGATTTCATATTTGAAATAATACAATAAAAACCAAACTTAAAATTGTAATTTTTATAAATGATTTTATAATGGATTGAGACATAAGTTATTGATTAATATATTGTATATAAAATTGGGATTTATTTTAAAAACCTAAAATTCCAAAAATCTAATATTCTATATTCTAAAGTTCTATTATTATTTTACCACAAAAATCCCTATGAGTAAAAAAAACATTGTTTTTTTATCTAATTTCACTTCATTTTTTAGTTTATTAAAGACTAATATCTTTTTATTAGTTATTTTTCTTTTGTATTCTGTATTTGGTTTTATATATTCTGGGGTTGTTTCTGCTTCAGATATAAAAATAATATCTAGATCAGAATGGGGCGCTGAAGAAATACGGAGATATAAAGATTATGGATTCTGGAAAAACTATTTTAATAATTTAGAATCGTGAAATGTTACAGAAGAAACTGCTGCTGAAAAATATAAAAGAGAAAAAACAAAATCAATAAATGATTTTTTAAGTACAAATTATAAAGATGATAATACTCTGGCAAGTACTGTAAATACAGAAAATTGACATGAACTTGTTTGGCCAATACAAAAAACAAATTATGTGAAGGCTATAGTTGTTCATCATACAGATACAGCTCCTTGAATTAATTCATATGATGCTATAAGGTCTATATATAAATATCATACTTTATCAAGATTATGGGGCGATATAGGATATAATTATCTTATTTGATTTGATTGAGAAATATTTGAATGAAGAGCTTGATGAGATTATGTTGTTTGAGCTCAAGCAATACGGAATAATCGTTCAACTGTTTGAGTTGCATTGATTTGACAGTATGGAAGTGAAAAAATTACAGATAAACAATATGAATCACTTAAAAAACTAGTTATTTATCTATCAGAAAAATATTGAATTGATTTAAATAATCTCTATGATTATCATAAAGATTGTGTTTGAAATAATTGTAAATCATATCTTGAAAACTATAAAGATGATGTTTTGGTTTGACATAGAGATGTTGGTAATACTAGTTGTCCATGAAATGCTTTATATGAGCAATTACAAACTTTGAAGTCTGAGTTAAAAATAAAAACAAGTTGATTTACTTATGTGAAAAATAAAATTACTCCAAATGTAAAAACAGCATTAGATATAAAACTTGATAAATTATCTGAATACAATTTATTAAAGATACTTGCATTGTTGGATTACAAAATTGACCAAAGTACTTCTTTAGTAGATAAAAATAAAAATAGTCTGATTTACAAAAATATTAGAACTATGGTTTTATCAAAAATTAAATCAAAAAAACAAGAAAGTTCTAAAATTGTAACATCGTGATATGATAAAAACAATAAAATCTCTATAAAATTATCATATCCGGATGAAAATAATATAAAAATAAAAAAATGAAATAGAGAATATGATATAAAAGTTTCTTCTTGAAAACTTCTTGTAAATAATATTTTATTACAAGATACTGTTACTGTAACATCTAATTCTGAATCTTATTTAGAGATAAGTTCTTGGGATAGGATTCCTACTTGGGATATAAAGCAGAAATACAATGATAATAAATTTAGATGAGATTTGATTTTATCTGTGAAAGAGGGGAAACTGCTTGTAGTTAATAAACTTTATTTATCAGATTATCTTAAATGACTTTGAGAAGTTAGTGATAGTGATAATTCTGAAAAAATCAAAACTATAGTAGTAGCAGCTAGGACTTATGCTAGATGGTATATGACAAAAGCATATAAATTTCCATGAGAATCTTACCAATGATCTGATAATCCTGATGAATTTCAAAGGTATTTATGATATAGTCTAGAACAAAGAAGTCCAAAAATAAATAAGATAGTTGATGATACACAAGATCAAATAATTACTTATAATGATGATATAATAAAGCCTTGGTATTTTACACAAAGCTCTTGAAAAACTCTGAGTTATAAAGATTATTGCAAGGATAATTTAGATTGTAAAAAAGTAAACTATCCATATTTATCAAGTGTTTTTGATCCATGATCAGTATGAAAAACAAAGCTAGGTCATTGAGTTGGTATTTCATGAGCTTGAGCTACTTATCTTGCATCAAAATGATGGACTGAGGATATGATTATAAAGTATTATTTAAAGTGAGTTAAGATTGAAAAAATGTAGGAAATATAAATAAATAATTAATAATAAAGTCAATCAAAAACAAATTAGTTTTAAACATCTTTTTAAAGGATTTTTTCTACTATTTCCTTCCAAACTTCTTAAATTTATTTTTCAATCTTTTGGCTTCTTTCTCTCCTAGTTTTTCTTCTAGTACTAGGTTTAGTTGTCATTCTTCATCAAATAGACTCATATCCATATTGATCCCAAATTCACATTTGTATTTATAATCTTCATAATTTCAGTAACTTACAATTAATTCACTATCTCTTATAATCCAGATATTTGTGGCAATTTTGTTTACAAAATATCTATCATGACTAATAAATAAAACTGTTCATTTAAACTTTTTTAAAGCTGATTCTAGGGCTTCACGAGTATCATAATCTAGGTGATTTGTTGGTTCATCTAAAATTAATAAATCATAATTTTTTTGCCCCAAAATTGCAAATGCTACTTTGCTTATTTGACCTCAAGAAAGTTCTCAAACTTTTTTAGACATATCTTCATAATCAAAAAGATAATGCTTTAAAATAGAGACTAGAACTTGTTCAGAATAATTGAGTCCTTGTAATTCAAAATTTTCTTTTATGGTTTTATCTTTTTTAAGTTCTTCGTGCATTTGACTATAATATCCAATTTGTAGTCATTTAGCTCTTGAAAAATATCAATCTAGAAAATCTAATTGTCATAAAATACTTTTTATAAAAGTAGATTTTCAAACTCAGTTTTCTCAAACAATTCAGATTTTTTGTCATTTATATAAAACTAAATCATTTATAAAAAACAAAGGATCTTTTCTACCGATAAATATTTGCTTAAATGTAAGTATTTTTTCACTTGTATTATCAGTTTCACCAAATATAAACTTAGCTTTATGTGGAATATAAGGAGGTTCTATTTTATCTATTTTATCAAGCATTTTTTCTCTTGATTTAGCCCATCCTGCACGACTTCAGGCTCTAAATCTATTTACCAAAGTTTCTTGGGATTTAATCCAATCATCTTGTCTCTCAAAATCTTCTTGAATCTTTTTTTCCTTTTTTTCTCTTTCAGTTACATAATCACTATAATTACAATGATAGAAATTTAAAGCTCTAACAGGTTGAACCTCATAAGTTTTCTCGCAAGTTTTATCCAAAAATTCTCTATCATGAGAAACAATTACATATCATCATTTCCACTTATTTTGCAGGTAAAATTCAAGCCATTCCAAACTTGCCATATCTATAAAATTTGTAGGTTCATCCAAAAAAAGTATATCAGGGGAGTGAATAAGTATCTTAGCAAGTGCTACTTTTGTCCTTTGTCATCAGCTTATCTGAGTTAGTGGTGATTTTAAAAGTGAAGTTATACCAAGTCCAGAAGCTACTCACATTAATATACTATTGTAGTTGTATCCTCACATATTATTGAAGTGTTCAAGTTTGTCTGAATATTGTTCTAAAGTATCAGGATTATTTCAATTTTTTAATTGTTTTTCTAATTCCTCAAGTTCTTTTTCAAGCACAATTATCTCAGAAAATCAGTCTTTCAATTCTTCATAAACTGTTTTATTTTCATTATCATTGTAAATTTGAGCAAGGTATCATAAACTAACTGATCATATATTTTCTATAAATCAGTCGTAGTTTTTGATTTCTCAAGTGATTATCTTTAAGATAGTAGTTTTTCAAGCTCAATTTCATCAAACTATAGAAACTCTATCATTTTTATTTAAAGTAAATTCTATATTTTTGAGTATTTCATTTCAATCTACTTCATATTTATCGATTTTGATTTTAAGGTGTTTCATTTGTTAATATTGTATATAAAAAGGCAGTATTGTCAGGATAATACCAATTATGATTAATGCATATATATTATCTGTAAAATAAGGATACACACAAAGAACAATTCATGATACAGTAGCTATAATCATTTTTTGGCTTCTACCATACACAAACCATCAAGTTCAAATTGCACCAGTAAATATATAAATTAACAATACAGTTGTACTCATAATAAAAAATTAGTTTTACTATTTTTAAATATACCCATTTTCTTTCAAAAATTTAATCGCATTTTTTCTGTATTCTTTCAATCCAAATAAAGTATGAGCATCACTGTTTATGTAGATTTTATCAGCTTTTTGAAGCAATATATGTAGTTTTTCTAAATTTGTTTTTCCATTATATAAATAACTTCAATTAATTTCTAGAGGGATTTCATATTTATTAGCTATTTCTATAAGAGCTTCTATATCAACCACATTTCAAAAATTTGGATTAGAACAAGGATGACATATAAATTTTATTTTTTTATTGTGTTTTTCAATAGCATTTTTATATGCTTTATTTATAGATTCTTTAGATCATTTATATACATTATTATGAGCTGATAGATTTATAAATTCAGATTCTTTTCATTGAATAGTATCACATATATCTCAATTTTCATTTAGAATATCTGCCTCAACTCAAAAAATAACAGATATTTCATTATGTATATTTCACCACCTTTTTGTTAATCATCTATAAGCATTTTTTGAGATTCAAAATTTTTCTATCAAACTAGCCATACAATCATCACTATGATCAGTAATTGCAATCTCAGTCATGCCTATTTCTCAGGCAAATTTAACTATTTCATCAATAGTATTCATCCCATCAGAAAAACTCATAGAGTGCATATGATAATCACTATTATCAAGGTTTATTATTTTGTGTTTTATGTTCATAGTGTTTATTTATTTGGAAATAATTTCATTTAATTGTAATTCAAGTCAAAGAATTTTGAGAAATTTTGACAAAGTAGTTATAGAAAAATTTTGATTTCATCTCTCTATTCTAGCAATAACTGATTGAGTTGTATTTGCCAAACTCGCAAGTTCAAGCTGAGACATTCATTTTTGTTCTCTGGCTTTTTTGATTCTTTGAGCAATAGAGTATTTTAACCACTCTTCTTCATATAACTCTTTTATCTTTGGATTTTTTTCAAAGACTTCTTTTTTGTAATCATCAAATGTGTAAACCATATAATAAATATTAAAAGATAAATATAGCTTATATGCTATATATTATTAAGTTATTGAAAATAATCAATGATTTTATATACTTCAGTATATGGGAGCATATTTTTAATATCTTTTTTTCATTGATAAATATTAAATTGTTCCAATTCTGCAGCATTTTTATATGCTTTATCTAAAAATTTTTCTATGATTTCTCTGTAGAATTTTACACATCAAAGTCAATCTCATTTTTTATATTTTATTCAACTTAATTTATTTATTTCACTTATATAATTGTTATTTTCCTTTTTATATAAAATAAAATGTAATAAAATCCATAATTCAAAATCTGTATTAGACCAAATTACAATAATATTTTCATCTTGTAAATTTTGCTTTATAAAATCAATATCTTTTTGTTTGTAATCATTGCTATTTTTACTATGATCCAAATCGGCTATATAAAAAATTTTAGAATTTGTTTCTTCAAAATCATTTCTAGTATATCAAGATATTAAATATAATCTTTTTTTAAGAGTTTTTAGTTTGCTTTTGGTTTTTGGGATTTGTCATTCTCTTTTTATTATTGGAACATTGTATCATTTTTCTATTTTTAACTGAGAAAAATAACAAACCTCGCTTTCTCATTCGCAAAATAAAAATAAAGCTCTATTTTTATTTAATCATTTTTTTACTCTCATAATTTGAAATTTTTAAATAAAATAGAAAAATCTGTAGTATTTGGAATTCATCAAAAAGCTCAATTATTATATAATTTTTGAACATCATTTTCACTTCTTAAATCGTCAAAATCATATAATGTATAAAAATCAGAAGATTTATCTTTATTTTTTTTAACTATTCAAATTTGTTCTTTTTTAAAATTTCTTAAATTCATTAATTCAACATTATGAGTTGTAAATATAAATTGATATTTTTTTCATAAATTACTATTAATTAATTCAAATATTTTTTTAATTATATGAGGGTGTAAACTATTTTCTATTTCATCAATAAATAAAACTCATCAATTTAATATATTTATAATTATTCTTCACAACATTCAAAAAAGTTTTATTGTTCAAGTTGATTCTTGTCATCATAATAAGTTAAAGTATTCTATTTCTCAATTTTCTTTTTTGTGTCAAATCTCTATTTTATATCATTCCTCTACTCATTCAATAATACTTTTTTTCATAAAATCAAATTGAACTATATTTTTGTTTTCTTTTTTTATTTGTAAATCACAAATATCAATATCAGCACATCTTAAAAATTCTAAAACTAATTCTTTATTTTTTTCACTTTCTTTCGATTCATTTAATTTTAATAAATTTACTGTTTCATCTGGAGAAAACATACTTCATAAACTTCATAAATTTTCAAAGAAATGTAATATAGGTTTTCAATTTAGCTTTCAATTAAATTGATCTAAAATCCATAATAAAGAAGTAGTTTCTTTTACTTTGTCCTCTATTTGTCATGAAAAATTGTATAATTCTCATTCAAATTTTATTTCATTTTTATCTCTAATAAATAAATAATCACTTTTTCATTTTACTTCTTTTAAAGTTTCAGAGATTACTACTCAATTTAATAATTCAAAGCTATATAAATACTCTTTATTATCTATAAAAAATCATATTTCAAAATAACTCGGTTTATTTTTTGAATCATTATCTAACATAAAAGGAGTAGTTATGACTGGAGAGTTTGTTTTATTTAGTGTGAATAGATGAATTATTACAATAGCTTTTAAAATATTACTTTTTCAACTGGCATTTGCTCAATAAATAAGCATACTTTTCATAAGTGTTGTTTTTCATATAGAAAAAACATTGTCTTTTAAATTTCAATATTTAGTTGATTCAAAAAACATTTCCGTTTCTTTGTATGAAAGAAAGTTTCTTATTTTTAAATATTTTAACATAGTTTTTAAATTATTATGTATTAATTACAATAATAGTATATCATTTTTTATAATTTATGCAAGTTTTTTACATAAAATTTAAATAAATATATAAAAAACGGCTTTAATTAATTTACATTAAAAAAATACAAATGATTTTTTTATAAATCTATAAAAAATAAAAATTTGACTTATATTTTATTTCTCATATATTAATTATGTATTTTATTTCTTAAAAGATTCCTATGAAACTTAAATTTTGCACAAAAAAAAGATACTAAAACAATTTTTACAAATTACTTCAGTATCAATCTTACAAAGATTCCTATAGAATCTTGCAAAAATTTTTCCAGGAAGAAAAATTTGCATATAGTATATAGGTGAAGCAATAAAAATCAAATTAATTTTATACCTTAAAAAAATATATATGGCTAAAGCTAATTTAACACCTGGAACTAAAGCTCCAAAATCTTGACAATATGTTATAACTTGACCAAGATGATGAACTTACTGAAATGCAGAAATAACTGCAATAAAGTGAAAACCATTACCACCAACTCAAGAGCCATGATATACATATACTCTTGTTGATGAAACAAAACATAATTCATAACTTACTAAAAATCCTACTCCTACAGAGTAGGATTTTTTCTTTTTCTGAAAATTTGCAAAATCTAGCTTTTTAGATAATATAAAAAAGCCAAAAAACTTTAATAATGCAATAGCCACAAAATAATATAAAAGGAGGAAATTAGTTTCCTCTCCTCATATACTATTTTGTGGCATATAAGGTTTTTTGGCAATATAATCAGGGGCTAATTTCTTCCTTTTTATATTGTCAAAAAACCTTTTCAAATACCTTTTTATTAAGATAGTTTTATTGGCATTTACTTTTATTTAGTAAATGCTTTTTATATGCAAAAAAAATCTTGAAATAATAATTTAAAACAAGCAAACAAAGCCAAAAACGACGAATTTTATACACAATTATCAGATATAGAAAAAGAACTTGGTCATTACAATGAACATTTCAAAGGTAAAGTAGTTTTTTGTAATTGCGATGATCCAGAAGAAAGTAATTTCTGGAATTATTTTGCCTTGAATTTTGAGCATCTATGAATTAAAAAATTAGTATCAACTCATTATGAAACAGAAAAACCATCTTATAAATTGGAAATTGTACTAGATATAAATAAAGACTGAAAAATAAACAAACTTGATACTATAAAAACTCCATTAAAACAAAATTGAGACTTTAGAAGTCCTGAGTGTATAGAAATATTAAAAGAATCTGATATAGTTGTCACAAATCCGCCATTTTCACTTTTTAGAGAATATGTTGCTCAACTTTTTGAATATGATAAAAAGTTTATAATTGTATGAAATCAAAATGCAATAACATATAAAGAAATTTTTAAACTTATAAAAGAAAACAAAATTTGGCTAGGTTATGGTTTTACTGGTGGGGCTGCTCATTTTATAAATAAACATTATGAAGATTATGCCACAGCTTGAAATCACAAAGAGTGAATGATTAGAGTCTCTGGTGTCACTTGGTTTACAAATATTGAAATCAAAAAAAGACATGAAGATTTAATTTTATACAAAACATACAACGAAATAGAATATCAAAAATATGACAATTATAATGCTATAAATGTAGATAAAACAAAAGATATTCCAATGGATTATAAATGAGAAATTGGTGTTCCAATTACTTTTTTAGATAAATATAATCCTGAACAATTTGATTTAGTAAAATTTCGTAAAGGTAATGATGAGAAGGATTTAGTTATAAATTGAAAGTGTCCGTATTTTCGCATTATCATCAAAAACAAAAAACTTTAACATTTAACTATATTACTTATGAAAATCGAACTTAAAGAAATTGCAATTAGGGAAGTTGTAAATTGATATATAAACGACAATGAAGAATGAGTTGTCGGGTACAGTGGTAAACTAAATATTCGCCCAAAATACCAAAGAGAATTTGTATATAAAGACAAACAAAGAGATTCTGTAATTGAGACTGTGAGAAAAAATTTTCCTCTAAATGTTATGTATCGGGTAAAAAATACAGATGGAACTTTTGAAGTTCTAGACTGACAACAGAGAACTATAAGTATCTGTGAATATATAGACTGAAAATTTTCACTTGATTATCAGTATTTTCATAATCTGGAAGAGAGTGAAAAAAATCAAATTCTTGATTATAAATTGATGATTTATTTTTGTGAATGAACAGACAAAGAAAAACTGGATTGGTTTAAAATTATAAATATCGCATGAGAAAAACTAACTGATCAAGAACTTAGAAATGCAATTTATACTTGACCTTGGCTCACAGATGCAAAAAGATATTTTAGTAAAACAAGTTGTCCAGCTTATAGTATTTGAAGCGATTATTTAATAGGTTCTTCTATTCGTCAAGAATATCTTGAAACGGCAATTTCTTGGATTTCAAACTGAAATATTGAACAATATATGGCACAAAATCAACATAAACCAAATGCAAGTGAATTGTGGCAATATTTCCAAAATGTAATAAATTGGATAAAAGTAATTTTTCCAAATTATCGTAGAGAAATGAAGTGAGTCGCATATTGACCACTTTATAACCAATTTAAAAATACATTTTTTGATTCAAAGAAACTTGAAGAAGAAATAACTAATCTTATGCAAGATGAAGATGTAACAAAAAAGCCTGGAATTTATGAATATGTACTTACAAGAAATGAAAAATATCTAAATATAAGAGCATTTACAGACAAACAAAAAAGGGAAGCATACGAAAGACAAAAAGGTATTTGCACAAAATGTATGGAACATTTTGAACTTGATGAAATGGAAGCAGATCATATAAAGCCATGGCACGAAGGAGGAAAAACGACAGCTGAAAATTGTCAGATGCTTTGTAAACAATGTAATAGAGTGAAGTCAGGGAAGTAGATTAATGAATAATTTTTAAACACAATTTAGAAAATTTAAAAAATCAAAAACAATTGTTTTTGATTTTTTATTTCTTTTTCATATAATAAAATTAGATTTAAAATTAATTTAAAAAATTATGTCAGTTGCTAATAACACTGTTTGTATAGATAAAGATATTTTGGAAGAATATTCAGTCTTTATTGATGTGGTTTCTCATGAAAGAGATAAGATATATTGAAATTATATCAAATCAGATTCTTTTGATGAACTAGTTAATTATTTAGATAAATAATTCTTATGAAAATAATTTTCCTACTTCCTCTCCACTCTACTACCATTCCTATCATCAACTATTTTATATCATAAATCATCTATTTCATTTCTAATTCTATCAGCTAAAGTAAAATCTTTATCTTTTTTTGCCCCATTTCTTAACTTTAATTTTTCTTGAATATCTTCAGGGATTTCTATATTTGTATTATCTGTAAAATCAATTATTCAAAATACTTCATTAAATGTCTTAAGCATATCAATTATTGCATTGTATTCTTCTAAACTTATATTTTGAAGTTCTTTATTTACAAAAGTTATGAAGTTATAAAATACTGCCAAAGCTTCAACAAAATCAAAATCATCTTCGAGTTTTTCAATATAATCAGTTACAAATACTTGCATACTATCTCTAAACTCTCTTCTTATTCACTTTACTTTCAAAACTCATGATTTTTGAGTTGTTATATCTTTTTCAGATATTAGAGATTTTTTTGCTAGATATAGTTTTTTTATTGTTTCATCTATTCTTTCTATACTATTGAAATTTTGTTCTAGTTTTTTGAAAGAAAAATCTATATTATCTTTGTATTTTCAGTTTATAAAACTTAATCTAAAACTTCTATATAAGATTGAATTAGAAACTTTTCATTCGTATTTTTTTTCTATATCTCTAAGAGTATGGAAATTACCTAAACTTTTACTCATTTTCTTTCCATCAACCATCAAGTGTCAGCTATGAATCCAATATCTTGCAAATTTCTTTCAAGTAACAGCTTCAGTTTGTGCTATCTCATTTTGGTGATGTGGAAATATTAAATCAACTCATCACATATGTATATCAATTTCAGGTCAAAAATGAGTCAAGTTACAAGCAGAACATTCTATATGCCAACCAGGACGACCTTTGATTGTAATCATCGCAGACTGTCATTCCTGATTTTTTGCCTGTCATTGCGAAGTATGAAGCAATCCAGTTTTTTTATTATTTCATGATTCCTGGATTGCTTCGCTGTCGCTCGCAATGACATTATTTTCTATAAACTCTTTCTCCCAATAATTTTCTCAGTCCTCTTTTTTCCAAGCTTTCCAAAGCACAAAATCTGAAGCATTATCTTTGTCATATTCATCGTTATCTATCCTTACACTTGATTTTAATCCAGAAAAATCTAGATGTGCAAGTTTTCCATAATCTTTAAATTTAGATATATCATAATAGATACTATTATCGTCTCATATGTAAGCATATCATTTTTTTAGTAATATATTTGTCATATCTACCATTTCATCAATCAGAGTTGAAATAGGTACTATCTTATCAGCCTTATTAATTCATATTTTTTCTATATCTTCTAAAAATATTCCTGTATATTTTTCAGTAAAATTTTTTAATTTTTCTCAGGCTTTTTGACTATCTCTTATAGTTTTATCGTCTACATCAGTGATATTCATAAGTACTGATACTTTATATCCTAAGAATTTCATAGTTTTGATAACTAAATCAGCTGATATATAAGCTCTTAGATTTCCAATGTGAGCATAATTATAAACAGTAGGACCACAAAAATAAAGTTTTACTATTTCCTGTCTTATAGGTTTAAATCTTTCTTTTTCTCTTGTTAGAGTGTTGTATATATGTAACATAAATTTTTAGTTATCATTTAAATAATAATCACCATTACTTTCTTCATTTTTGTTTACAACTTTATCTTTTTTCTTTGGTTTATTTCATTTAATTTTATCCATCATCATCTTAGATGCTTTTGTAGGTGTCATGTAACCTTCAATATGTTTATCAAACATAACTACAGGTCATTTTTTACAATTATCAAGACAACTACAAGTTGAAATAATTACATTATTTAACTCAAATCTTTCTTTATCTCTTTCAAGTCTTTGAAGTATATACTCACTGTATTTTTCTTTACAACCATTTCACATACAAATTTGTATTTTCATAGAATAAAAATTAGAAAATAATCGTTAACTTTTTTTATTCTACTTTTTTTATGAGATTTTACAAAAAAAATTTGATAATTTAAATTTTTTCATATAATCTAAAAGTCTAAAGATTAATAGTTTAAAAATAATACATATTTTTTATCTTTAATTTTGAAAATGCCGGGATAGCTCAGTTGGTAGAGCAACGGATTGAAAATCCGTGTGTCGCAAGTTCAAGTCTCGCTCTCGGCACCATTAAAAAAAATTAAACTGAGTATTAAATTATTCAGTTTTTTATATGAATAACTTAAATTTATAAATTAATTTATTATTAAATATGGCAGAAATTCAAAATAGATGTGATAAACCTGAATGTGAAAAATGAGCTTGTTCTTCAGAAGAAGTTTGTTCTATATACACAAGTGCTGTTACTTGATTTTGTAAAAATATATTAGATAAGGATGTTACTAGAACTGATGAGATTATGCTAAGTCATTTAAATAGAGGTTGCACAAAACCAAATTAATTTTTTTATGAATAATATCATCACTATTTTTGGACATTTAAAAAAAACTAATTATCATTACTGATATGAACTGCCCCCTGAAAAGTAGAGTAAAATAAAAAAATACTCTACTTTTTTTAGTGTAAAAAATAAATATACTAAAAGTAATATTTAACAAAAATAATTATGGCAGGAATAAAATATAGTAATGAACAAATAGAAGAACTATTAAATAATAAATATGTAAAAGATTGTACATCAAAATATATAACATTTACAGATGAATTTAAAACAGAAGTATTAGCATTAGATAACAAATGAATATATCATAGAGAAATATTCAAAAGTTTCTGATTTCCAGAATATATAGTAAAATCAAATGTAGTAAAAAGGTCACTTTGAAATTGGAGACATAAATTTAAAAATAAATGATTGTACGGCTTAATAGATACAAAAAAATGAAGAAAAAAGAATGAAAATATAGATTTTACTAAAATGCTTCCAGAAGAAAAGATAAAATATTTAGAAACAGAAAATGCATTTCTAAAAGAGATGTATAAATTAAAACATTGAAAATATCCCTAAATCGGAAAAATTTGAACTAATATTAAAATTATTAGAAAAGTTTAATGTAGGAATTTTATGTAAATTGTCTCTAGTTTCAGAGTCAGGATATTACAAATATAAGAAATGAATAATAAAATCAAAGAATAGACAAGATAAAGAAAAAGAAACCTTAAAAGAAATAGAAGAGATTGTTTTAAAATACAAAAGAAAATATTGATATAGAACAATAACTATGAAATTAAAGCAAAAATGAATAAGTTTTAATCATAAAAAAGTTCTTAGAATTATGAAGAAATATAATTTACTATCAGTAATTAGAAAGAAAAATCCATATAAACAAATATCTAAAGCTACACAAGAACATAATACTGCAAAGAATATATTAAATAGAGAATTCACCTGATTAGAACCATTTAAGAAAATCTGAACTGATATTAGTTATCTAAAATTTGAGTGAAAATGGATTTATTTATCTATTATGAAAGATATGATTAGTTGAGAAATTTTATCAAATCAAATTTCAGATAATTTAGAACTTTGATTTGTACAAGATAGTTTAAAAGATTTAGAAAATCTAAATCTAAAATGAGCTTTAATTCACTCAGACCAGTGATTTCATTACACTCATCCTAGTTTTAAAATATGAGTTGAAAAATTATGATGTATTCAATCTATGTCTAGAAGATGAAACTGTATTGATAATTCTCCAACTGAATCATTTTTTGGTCATACGAAAGATGAAATAGATATTTCTGAATGTAAAAATTTGGAAGAAGTAAAAATTTATATGAATAATTATATTTTTGAATATAATAATGAAAGACCTCAATGGAACAGAAAAAAAATGACTCCTGTTCAATACAGAAATCATCTTTTAAATCTAATTTAACTATTTTTTATTTTCACTCCACTTTTATGGGTGCAGTTCAGATAAAACTATTTTTTAATTAACTATTTTTATATAGTACATTCTGTAAATACTTTATTTTTACAACCTTTACAAACATCTTTATCTAATTTTGAATATATATGATTAATTGCTTCTTTTTTAATTTCAAAGAAATATTCTTCTCAGATAGCTTTTATAAATCATGATTTTTTAAGATCTCTCATTACTATCATTTTTACTTCCAAGAAATATAGTCATCATCCCATCTTTTTTAACATTCCAGATACTTCTTCCAACATTTCCATTCAAGTCATATCTATAAAATTTACACTAGAACAAAGTATAAGTATGTTTTTTACTCATTTGTTTATTATTAAATCATTTAAGGCTTGATGAATATAATTTGTAGATCAAAAGTAAATAGACATATCAATTCTTATTATTTCTAATTGAGGACATCTCATTTTATCTATTTCTTTATTTTCTAGTTTACATGTTCAAACCAATACTTTTTTATTTTTTTCTTTATCAAAAACACTAAGCATTGTTGCTATTTTTGGGTTAGATGTTTTATTTAAAAACAAAACTAATGATAAAAATATTCCTAAATATATTGCAAATTCTAATTCTAAAAATAAAGTAGAGAAAAAAGTTACTGCAAGTATAGAGACTTCACTTTTATTTGATTTAATTATATGTTTAATCTTGGCAAGATCTATTAAATTATATCAAACAAGTACAATTACTCAGGCCATAGCAGAAATAGAAATATAATGAGTGATAGGAGCAATAACTAGTATTATAATCATTAAAAATATAGCAGCAAAGATAGCTGACATAGGAGTTTTAGCTCAAGCTGAATAATTTACTCAAGATCTAGTAAAAGATCAACTTCAAGCATATGCAGAAAAGAAACTTCAGACAATATTTGACATTCATTGTCATATAAATTCTTGATTAGAATCTATAATTTGATGAGATTTTGAAGCAACTCATCTACTTATAGATACAGCTTCTATAAGTCAAAGTATTGCAATAGCAAAAGCACTAGAAGCAAGAGTTTTTATGTTATCATAAGATAGGTTTGGTATTCAAAAATCTGGTAATTTTGATGGTATAGCTGGAACAAAACTTAATCAACTAGAAAATGGTTTAAGATAAACAGCTAGTGCTGAACCTAAAACTAGTGAAATAAGTAAATTTGGAAAATTTTTAAAATATTTTTTAATTAAAACTGCAACTAAAAGTGTAAAAACTCATACAGTTATTGTAGATATCTTAAAATCTCATACACTTTCAAAAATGACTTTCCATGTTTCTAAAAATTCTGTTCAACTAGGGATTTTTATTCATAAGATGCTTTTCATCTGACTTGTAACTATCAATAATGCAGCTCATGCTGTGAATCAGATAACTACAGTATGAGAAACAAAATCAACAACTTTTCATAATTTAACAAGTCAAAAAACTAATTGATATACTCAAGCTAAAAATGTTAATACCAAAGTTAATTGAATAAATTCAGTTGTTCATACTTGTGTAAATCAACTTATAGTAGAAAAAATAACAAGAGATATAGCTGTAGTTGGTCATGAAACTAAATGCCAAGAAGATCAAAATATTGCAGCTATTATTGGAGTAACCATAGCAGTATACAATCAATATTCAGGGGGTAATCATGCAATTGTAGCAAAAGCTATTCATTGAGGTAGAACTATTATAGCTCATGTAATTCAAGCTATTGCATCAGCTTTTAGAGTATCCATGTTTTTTAATTTACCTATCCATAATTTAAAAGGAGTGAATTTAGATAATGTCGAAGAGAAAATTTTTTTCATAAATTTTATATTATAAAAGTAAACCGAGTTGTTATATTCTGAAAATAAAAAAAATCAAATGTTTTTTGAAAATTTGTATAAAGAGAATTTATATATAAAATAAGTAATGACTTTATATTGATAAGTATAAATAATAAATCATTATTTTAAAAATCTATCAAATTTAAACTTAATTTAAAGGTGATATTATAAAATCATAAAGTTTATATTTATAATTAAAAAAACATGAAAACCACTATACTTATATTTGTTTTACTTCTTTCTTTAAATCTAGCTTCTTGTAGTAAGCAAGATACAACAATTGATGATAAAATAAAAACTGAAACTAATGTAGAAAATATTACTACAAATACTGCTTCTATTCAAGAAGATAATACAGTTCAACCAGATAGAAAAATGGATATTTACTGAAAAATAACTTGAATTGAATGAAATGAAGTTACATTATTACAAGTAGATACATCAAAGGATCCAACTTTCAATATGACTCCTACCGAAAAGAAAAAATATATGCAATCTATGGATGAAGCAACTAGAACTGCTCTAAAAGAAGAAATTAATAATGCAACGCTATGAGAAATAAAACTTACTGTACCTGTTTGAATTCCTATGATAAAAAAAGAAGAACAAGGACCTGATGCTCCAACTCTAGAAGCTAGTTTAGCTGATTTAAAAGTATGACAATACATTTCAGTTTGGTTAAATATCGAAGTTATAGATAGAAAAGTAGCAGAATTTGTAAAAATAGCTTTTACTCAATAAAATTTATCAAATTAATTTAAAAATTATGGCATTAAGTGATGAAATAAAATCAAATAATAAGAAATCTTTAATTAAAAAGATTCTTATTGTGTCTATTATAATAGGTTTATGATACTCTACATATGCAATATATTTTAAAAGTGAGAACATAGATATAGTAAAAGAAGAAAAATCATTTACTGTTAAAAAATGAGATCTAAAAACTTATATAGAAGCAGATTGAAAAGTCACTTTAAAAGATAATATAAATTTAGATTTTATAAATCCTTGAATTATAAAAAAAATCTATAAAAAAGAATGAGATGAGGTAAAACAATGAGATTTGATAGCAGAACTTGATACTAGTTATCTAGATATAAATATAGAGAAAGCCCAGTTATCTCTTGATATAGCTAAATCAAATTATGAATTAAAAAAGAGATGAAGCACAACTGATGAAATTAAATTACAAGAGGAATTATTAAAATCTGATAAATCATCTTTAGATAATACTAAATCACAAACAAATTTAGATTTACAAAACACTATAGATAATTTAAAAATAGAAGAAGATAATTTCGAAAACGCAAAAAAACAAGTAGAAGTAAATTTATTGACAGCAAAAAACAATTTAAAAACAGCAGAAATAGATTTACAAACATCTAAAAATAATTTAGATAGTATAAAAAAACAAGAAGAAGAAAAATCGACTAACTATCAAAACAATCTTATAATGGAAGCGTGACAGCTTATAACAACCATAGAAAAAAATCTATTTGATTTGGATATGCTTTTATGAGTAAGTGAAGAAAATCAATATTATAATGATGCTTTTGATGATTTTTTATGAGCAAAAAATACAAGTATAAAACAAAATGCTATAAATTCATTAATTTTAGCACAAAAAAGTTTTGATGATTTTTATACTGATTGGAAAATATATAAAACAAATCCAGATTATACTATTTTAGAAAATAAAGCATTGAAATTAAAAGAAGTATCTATGTTGGTTAATAAATGTCTAAATTATACTACCCTTACTTTAAAATATTCTATAACTTCATATTCGTCATTTCCTCAAACTACTATAGATAATTAT
This sequence comes from Patescibacteria group bacterium UBA5194, assembly GCA_002412935.1. Taxonomy (GTDB): domain Bacteria; phylum Patescibacteriota; class Gracilibacteria; order BD1-5; family UBA6164; genus Altimarinus. The sequence continues at coordinate 37,335 of DHWA01000023.1, forward strand.
GTAAATGATTTTACAAAGATTCTATCAGACTCAAAAAATAATCTAGCAAGTTTTACAAATTTGATTCAAACTATAAATGAAAATGAAACTAGTAAAGATTATAAAATAGATACTGCAACAACTCAAGTATCTTCGATGGAACAAAAATTAGAAATAGCTAAAGCTAACTATGATAAAGCAGTTTTAGAAAATGATATATATTTATCTCAAGCAAATCAAAAAATAAAACAAGCTAATCAAGTGGTAGAATCTACAAAATTGAAAAATGAATCATTGATTTTAAAATGACAATCAGATGTAGAAATATCAAAAACAATGCTTGATAGTAAAAAACAAGTTGACTCTTTAGATCTTGAGCCATTTTATACAGCGATTTTAACAGCTCAAAAAAATCTTGAAGAGGCAGTAAAAAAGAAACAAGATGCACAACTTATAAGCTCAATAAATTGAAAAATAGTAAATATAGAAGGTAAAATTTGAGAAACTACAAATTCTCTAAAAAATCCTTTTGTAACAATAATAAATACAAAATCTCTTTTTGTAGAATCTTTTGTAGAAGAATCAGATATTATAAAAGTAAAACAAGGTCAAGATGTATACATAAATTTTGATTCTATAGAGTGACTTACTATGACTGGAAAAGTAATTTATATAAATGAAAAAGCAAATATAGATGCAAATTCTTTAGTTACTTATGAAGTACTTATTGCTTTTGAATCAAGTGATCCGAGAGTAAAAGATGGTATGAGTACAGTTATAGAATTTATCACAAAAGAAATACAAAATGTGCTTATAATACCAGTTCAATCAGTTAAAACTGTAAATAAAAAACCATCAGTAAAACTAGAATCATCTGAATTTAAAAATATAATAACATGATTTACAGACTGAAAAATGGTTGAGGTAGTAAGCTGACTAAAATTAGGAGATAAGATTTTATATTAAAAATTTTTTATGAACAAAAAAATAATAGTTAAATTTGAAGATGTAAAAAAATCATATTTTTTGACAAATTGAGTTGAGATTCCAGTATTAAAATGAATCAATTTAGATATACAAGCATGAGAATTTGTTGTTTTGATGTGAGAAAGTGGTAGCTGAAAATCAACATTATTAAATATTATTTGATGTCTTCATTCTATATCTAATTGAAAATACTTTTTTGAAAACGAAGATATTTCTCATTTAAAAGATGAAAAAGTCCTTTCGTACATTAGAAATAGAAAAATGTGATTTATATTTCAACAGTTTCATTTGATTTCAAAATTAACAGCTTTAGAAAATGTATTATTACCATGACTTTATCTTAATTTAACAAAAAAAGAAAAAGAAGAAAGAGCAAAATATTTACTAAAAAAAGTATGACTTGATGGTAAGTTTGATAATAAACCTGGAGAATTATCTGGTGGACAACAACAAAGAGTAAGTATAGCCAGAAGTCTTATGAATGATCCCGAAATACTTCTAGCAGATGAACCAACTTGAGCTCTAGATTCTCAAACTATGATAGAAATAATGGAACTTATACAAGAATTTAAAAATGAATGAAAAACTATAATTATGGTAACCCACACTCCACTTGTTGCCAAGTATGCCGACAGAATTATTTTTCTAAAAGATGGAGTAGTGCTTGATTATGATTATAAATTGGAAGTATAGAATGTAGGAAATAGACTGTCATTCTGAGCGATTAGCGAAGAATCCCTTAAGCGATGTTTAGTGTATTTATCCAAGTTAAAGGGATCCTTCGTAAAAACTCAGGATGACAGAAAAAAATAATTATTAATTATTCTTCATGTTAGATATACTTAAAATGGCATTTAGATCACTTTTGAATAATAAACTTAGAAGTTTATTAAGTTCTTTGTGAATTATAATTTGAGTTTCAACAATAGTTTTGGTTGTAGCTATATGACTTGGTGCTCAAAAAAGTATAGAAGAACAATATGCAAACTTAGCAGTTACTTCTATCTTGATAAATCCAGTTTCTACAACAAGTCAAAAATCAAAATTGAGTGAGGATGATGTAGCTTCTATACAGGAAAAATCTACTAGTATACAATTTTCAACTGCTATTTTTCAATGAAAAGTATTAACAAAAAATAATTCTTTTGAACAATCAACAAATATATTATGAATTCAAAATCAATTTTTAGATATTTCTAAATTATCAGTAGAAAATTGAATATTTTTTTCAGATGAAGAATTACAAGAAAAAACAAAATATGTGGTTTTATGAAATTGAGTCGCTTTGGATTTCTTTGGTTCGTCAGAAGATGCTATATGACAAACTATAAATGTATGAAAGAAAAAACTTGAAATAATAGGAGTATTTAAAAAATCAGGTTCATCAATATGACCTATAACTTATGATGATTCTATTTTTATACCTTATTTAACAGTCCAATCTATATTATGAGATAGTTCTAGCCCTAGAATTATAGCATTAGCAAGAGATGTGGAAAGTATAAGCTTTGCTATAACTGAATTAGGAACAATACTCAGAGAAGAACATAAATTAAGAGCTTCAGATTCGGATGATTTTAGGGTAGTTGACCAATGATCAAAAGTTACAGCAGCCAAAGAGTCAGCTCGTACAATGACATTGCTTTTAACTTGAGTAGCTATAATTGTACTTGTAGTATCTGGGATATGAATAATGAATGTAATGTTTGCCTGAGTAGCTGAAAGAACAAAAGAAATATGAATACTGAAAGCTGTATGAATCAAAACAAGTGATATATTAAATATGTTTTTATTTGAATCGATTATACTTAGTATCTGAGCTTGAATTTGAGGAGTTATATTGTGAGATTTGATAATCCCATTAATTAAATATTTTGATCTAATTGATGTTATACCAAGCACTTTTGGTAGAATTGGAGCCTTTTGTTTTGCTGTATTTGTAGGTATATTTTTTGGTTATTATCCAGCATACAAAGCAAGTAAACTTGATCCAGTTGATGCACTTAGAAGTTAAAATTATATATACTTAAACTTCTCTTAAACTATAATCATATAATAGATTTATCTTAAAAAGATAGATAACAATTTTTAAAAAGTAATAATAATAATTGCTAACAAAATTTTTTTAAGATAATTTTATTTTAAATTTTAAATATATAAAATATGAGAACAAAAAATACAATTTGAATTATATTTACTACTTTATTGTTTATTAGTTTATTGATTAATTGAACTTCAGCTTATCAATGAAATTGAACATGACCATGAACTTGAACATGAACATGAAATTGAAACTGAACATGAAGTTGAACTTGATTTAATGCTAATCTAATTGATACAAATACAAATTGAATAGCAGATTGACGAGAAGATTGGGATTCAGATTGAGTACTTAATAAAGATGATGAAGATTATATTAAGTTACAACAAGAAAATAAAAAATCATATAAAGCAGAAAGAAGTATTGAATTGAAAAATAAACTTTGAAAAAAATCTAATATTGTAGATGATTTTATGTGAAAAGCATCAAAAGTATATGCTAATATAAATAATGAGGAGAAAAAAACAAAATACAATAATTTATTAATAAAAATTGATAAAACAACAGAAAAACTTAACAATTTAAATATTTCAGAGTATAAAAAAGAAGCTTATAGAAATATATTAGAATATTTAAGATTACAAACAGAAACTGAATTAGAATCAATAATAATTGATTAATAAATTTAAACTTCTCTTAAACTCAATTTGTATACTAAGCTTATCTTAAAAGATATATAACAATTTTTAAAAAGTAATAATAATAATTGTTAACAATTATTTTTTAAGATAAAAATATTTTATTTTTTAATTATATAAATTATGAAAAAAACTATTATAGCTTGAATATTTGTTTTAATTTTTTGATTAGGATTAGTTTCTTATACATCAGCATATAATGGATGAGGTAGATGAACATGAACTTGAACTTATGTTCCAGGTACAAACTCATGATCTACTACTTTTGTAGATGCTGATAATGATGGAGTTTGTGATAATTACAAAAATCGTCCTATGGATGGAACTTGAAGAGGTCAAGGAAGATGAATGGGAAGAAATAGATAATTCTCTATAAAACTTAAACTTCACTTAAACAAAAAAATTATTATACTGTAATTAC
>DHWA01000008.1 GCA_002412935.1 Patescibacteria group bacterium UBA5194
GAAGATTCTGTTATAATCAAAATTACTGAGTAATAAAAAACAATAAAAAATCACTTTAAATTAAAGTGATTTTTTATTGTTTTAAATATATTTACTCTAACCATTTTATACTTTCTACTGGACAAGCCATTATAGAATCATCAACTCCTAAATCTTCATAAGATTCAAGAAACATAACCTCTGACTTTCATTCATCATTCATAGTGAAAACATCTGGAGATATAGATATACAAGCACTACATCATATACAAGTATCATTAACATATGGATATCTAGTTCAAGTTTCTTTTAATTTATTTATTTGTTCTTCAGTAAGTAACATAAATTTTAATTAATAATTATAATTGTCCATTTTAAGGTCAGAAGCCAATTTTGTATTCCTTTTTTAATATAGGAATTAAAGAAATCCATCTTTAGTTTGAAAAAATCATAAAATGAAGTTCTAGCCCCCAAAGACACTTGGAATCTCTTTTAAAATTGTTTTTGTAAGGAAAAAATTTAAGCTTCCCGCCACCAGTAAAACAGACACTTATAATATAATTATTTTTTTTATAAAATCAAAAAATAATTTATTGGACTTTTTTAGTATGATTTATATAATTACTAGAAATACAAATTATTTCTAAATAAGATAAAGATGTTAAATAATACTGTTCTATCATTTAATGAGATTGTAAAAAATATAAAATTAGTAAGTAATTTTTGAATAATTGAATTAATTATATTATTTATAAGCATAGTTTTAATATTTCTATTAGTATTTTATATAATACCTATTAAACACATAAGAAATATGCTTAATAAAAGTCTTTCTGAAACTAAAAATAAGAAGAAGCTATTAAATCAAATAATCACCCAAAAAGAAATAGAATGAGAAATCGAAGAAGAAATAAAAAAACTTAATTTAAAAGATTAGATAATTAGAATACAGAATATAGAATTCAGGACTTAGGAATTTTAAAATGAAAATCAACTCTATATTCTGTATTCTATATTCTGTATTCTATATCCTGCATTCTATATTCTATATTCTATATCCTACTTATGAACCTAGAAACACAATTAAAAAAATTAGTAAGAAATGCTATATATGATTTTGATATGATTCAGAATTGAGAAACATTGTTATTATGAATATCTTGATGAAAAGATAGTATGTTTTTGTGATATATTCTGAATGAGGTAAGAAAAACCTTAAAAAATAAATTTGAAATAAGATGAGTTTATATATTTAAAGAATTTTTAATTGATTGTGATATACAATTTGAAGAGAAAAAAAAATATTTTGAAGAAGTATTGAATATCCCTCTTGAAAAAATAAACATAAATCTACCAAAAGACTCTAAATTAAACAATTGAGTATGACAAAATTGTCAACGGTGTGCTTATGCTAGAAGAATAGCTATGATGAAATTATGTAAAAAATATAATGCTACAAAAATAGTTTTATGACATCATATGGATGATATAGTTGTAACAACTTTTATGAACATGATAACTTGAAGAAATCTTAAAATTATGCCCCCTGTAAATAAAATGTCTAAATGAGATATAACTTTTATTAGACCTCTGGCATATCTAAGAGAAAAAGATATTAAAAAACTTGTTTCACTAAAAAATATACCATTTTCCCCTTGTTCATGCCCTGTTTGAGAAAATACCATGAGAAACAAAATCAAAAAAGAAATAATCCGGACAAATGAAAAAATTATAGATAATTATACTGAAAATATTTTTTGGGCACTTATAAAAGATTTCAAAGAAAAATATAAAAGTTGTGATTATAGTATGTAAAAAATACATTACTTTTTTTGCTTAAATCTCAAATATATGATATATTTAAATGGAATAATATTTTAAATATAGTATATGATAAAAAAAGTAATATATTTTTTAGTTGTACTTCTGACATTTGCATGATTAAATCATAATTATATATATGCTGATGCTGAAGAAAGACAAAATGATTATAAAGAACTTGTTGATATAAATATATGAACATTTAATGAATATTGATATAAAATTACTGAACTTTTTTTTACTTTAAAACAAAATTTTGAAGTAAATTGAAGTTTTGGTACTAAAACATTAAATGATTTATTAAAATTAGTTAAGGCATGATATAACTATCTTCCTGATAATTTAACAAACAAAAAGTATTTAAATGATGTCGAATCAGCATTGCAAAAATGACTTAAAAATAGTAATGAACTTGTATATATAGACATATCTAGATCCTTAGAAAAATATCTATACAGTACTGATATCAGTAAAATCACTTGAACAATTGAAGCTAACCCTAATAGTTGAAATGCTCCATTAAATGTAACATTAAGAGCAAAAATTACAGATCCCACTTGAACAAGTATTCCAAAAGATAATTATATATGGTGGATTGATAATGCTTGAAAAAAGAATATAATATGAAAATGATTATCTATAAACTATACGTTTAATAATGAATGAAAATTTAGTATATTTTTAGATGTATTATCAAGTCATAGAAATAATTCAAATTATATAGATGTCCTACCATTTAGATCAAGAGCTGATATAGATGTTAAAGAAAAAATAGCAAATCTAAATATAAAAGTTAATTATACCGATTTAGGAAATAATGAAATACTAAAGTTTAGTCCTGAAAATGGTAGTTATTGACTTATATTTGATGCAACGTCTTCTATTCCAACAACTTGAAGTAAATTTTTAAAAACAACATGGGATTTTTGAAATTGAATTAAAAGAGAAAATGAATGATCTCCAAAAGTTGAAAAAGTAGTTTATGCAACTAAATGAGAATATAATGTAAAACTAACACTTAAAACAAATGAACTTAAAGAAATAGTAAGAAAATTTATAATTTCTATAAATAATCCAATCGCTACAATAGCATCAACTCAAGAAGAATGATTTATATGAGATAGATTTACATTTTCAGCAAAAACATCAATATCTGAAAAAAATGCTACATATAATTGGGAAATAGTAGATATTGATAATAATAAAACTATTTTAGAAAAAGCTTGAAGTTTATTTACATATGAGTTTTCAAAAAAATGAAAATTTAATATTAAATTAAAAGTTACAAGTCCTTCATGAGAAATTGATAATGATAATAAAATTATCTATATTAATTCTAGAGCTCCTAATGCTGAATTTAGTTATTCTATACCAAACCCAAGTTCTCCTAATAGAGTCCTATTTGATGCTACAAAGAGTTATGATGAAGATTACAGTGATGATGGAAAATTGGAATATTCTTGGGAAATAAATTGACAAAAGATTCAACTTGAAAATCCTAATTTCAATTGAGCTGTATGATATTATACATTTGATTCAGTTTGAGATCACAGTGTAGTATTAGAAGTAACTGATCCTGATTCTATAAAATCATTAAAAAAAGATAGAGTAAAAATAAGTTCTATATTATCAGTGAGTTTTGATGCTGATCCTTTAGTTGCTAAGAGAGATTCCTCTATTAAATTTACAGTAGACTCTAAAGAAGCTAAATTTTATAAATGGAATTTTTGAGATGAAAACATTGATACTTCTTCAAATAATACAATAAATCATCTTTTTAATAAAAGTGGAATATTTAATGTAAATTTAGAAGTAAGTGATGACTCAGCAAATGTAAATACATATAATAAAAATGTTTATGTATCTGATTCTGAATATCCTTTTGCTCTTATTGATATAACTTATGAAAACTGATTTAATCTTTCTTATGATAGTAATGCTTGTGATTGAAAATGAGCATATATAGCAGATAGAATTGAAGGTGTTAAATTTTCATGACAAAAAAGTATAAATATAGATTGAACTACTAATTGACTAAGTTATTCTTGGAAAATTTGACAAGATAGTATTTCATCAAATTCTTCTGTTATAAAAAAAATTGATGAAATATGATGTTTTCCTGTAAAATTAAGTGTGAAAAGTAATAAAAATGATAAAATCCATATTAGTGAGACTTATGTTCAGGTAAAAAATATATTACCTACTATGTCATCACTAAGTATAAATGTAGTCGATTTAAACTCAGATCCTATAATAGTTAATTTAAAAGCTATTTGAGACAAAGATAAAGATTGAGTTATATTATCATATTTATGGTATTATTATACTGAAGATCAAGAACCTCAGGATTATAGATCAACTATAAAACCAGAAACAACTTTTGTTTTACCTAAAATTTCTTGAAAATATTATTTTACTGTTGTATTAAAAGATAATAATGAAGAAAAATTTAGTTCTGAAAGCTTATGAACAAAATCTTTTATAGACCTAGTATGAGATAATGCAAATACTCCTTTAGTTGATTTATCTGTGAATGATTCATCAGTTTCTGTATGAGATAGTGTAGAGTTTACTACTAAAATAAAAAATATATTATGACAAGATTTAACATCTAAAGCTACATATTCTTGGGATTTTAATTGAGATTGATTTTATGATAAAGAAGTCATTTGAGATTGAAATATCACATATAAATTTGAAAATTCTTGAACTTACCATGTTAAAGTAAAAGCAAAATACAAATGAATTAGTAATGTAAAAACAATAACTATAGATGTAGCAAATAATTTGATTCCTGATTTCGATTATATATCTATACTTAATAAAACTATATTTTTAAATAAGAGTTTATGAGAATATGATGATATAACTTGGGATTTATGAGATGGTAATATAAAAGATTCTAAAGAAAGCTTTATTTATACATATTATGATGGAAAGAGTGTACATCAAGTAAATTTAAAAATCTCTGAATGAGATAAATTTAAAGAAGTTAAGAAAAATGTAGTAAAAAATACAAAAAACTATATTACAGCAAATAAGAAATGACTAAATATCTTTTCTAAACCTGAATTAAACTCTTCTGGAGGAATAATACTTGAAAATAAAAATGATAAAGTATTTTTATATTTATGAGAAAGTAAATTAGATACTTATAAATATATTGTAGATTATGATATAAATTATGATTCTGATTTAAACTGATGAAAAGATGATGATGAAGATAATAAAGATACTCCTAGTTATAAAAATTGATATCCACTAGAAATAAAATTAAATGATTATAAAACTCAAATAATATGAATAACTTTAAAAGATTCTTCAGATAAAATACTAATAAAACAAAATATCACAATATCAAAAAAATATATCACTGAAGAAAAAAAAGAAGATATAATATTTACATGAGTAAGTAAATCTGATGAAGAAAAAATAGCATCACTTAAAAATTATATTTCTAAACTACCTGAAAGTTATAAAGCCACTTGAACAAAATATATAGAAAGACTCCAATCAGAATGGTTTGATGAAACAGAAAAAACAAAAGTAATACTTGAATTTGAAGGATTTATAGATAATCCAAATATACCAAACTCTACAGAAATAATAAACCTACTTGAATCTATACTTATAAGTTGAGAAGAAGATAAAAGTCAAAAAAATATAGCATTTACTGCATTAAAAAATCTAATAACAACAAGTATATCTTGCGATTTTGATAATAAAGTTTATAAAACTTGTAAAGATTATTTAGTGTCTGTACTTGAAGAAATAAAAAACTCTTCAAATATAGATAAAAACACAGAACTATGAAAAACTATACTGACATCTATAGCTAGTGATTCAAGTATGACAACAAAAGAAAAAGAAGATTTTAAAGAAATATTAAGAATATTAATAAATTGAGAAATTCCTACAAGTGCTGAAGAAATAAAAGTTGTAAGTGGTGAAAAATGATTTTTTAGCGCTATATTATGATTTTTAAAATGATTAGCTCTAGTTATCATGTATATAATATTATTTATTGGTGTTATTGTTTTATGATTTTGGCTTTACTATAAATTCATGAGTAAAGATATAACTAAATCATTTGAAGAATTTATTTTAGAAAAAACAAAATTTAAAAAAACTGATTCAGAATGATTAACATGATTAGATGACACTAAAAATACAAAAATAGAAAACAATATAAAAGAAGAACCTATAAAAGACCCATTTGCTTTTGATAGTATTGATGAAAATAATAATATAAGTACAGATGTTAAAGAAGAACAAATACCTGATTGGTTAAAAGCTAGTTTCGAACCGACGTGAACTAAAGAAAATAACATTACTAAAGTAGAAAATAATACTAATTCAGAAGTAGTAAATAATGTACCTCCTGATTACACTGAAAATGTTATATCTCAGAATATAGAAGTACCTACTACTAAAAATGAAGTTTTAGAAGAAAGTAAAAATATAGATGAATCAATAAGTAAAGATATAAGTGTGAAAAATGATATAATAAAAAATGAAGAAAATGACATAACAACTATTGATGAACCGGTTATTCCTGATTGGTTAAAATCTAGTATACAAACAGAGAGTACTGAAGAAAAAATAAAAAAAGAAGAAAGTATTGAAAAAAAGAAACCTAAAAACAAACAAATAAAACAAAAAACTATTACACCAAGCGAAGAAGAAGATAAATGAAATAAAACTACTCAAGCTTGAGATGAGTTATGGCATGATGATATGAGTGTACCTAATTGGTTAAAAGATGATAATAAATAAAGTAATTTAATTTAAAAAAGATATCTAAGTTTAAAATTAGATATCTTTTTTAATAAAAACTCATAAAAAATTTTGACTTTTAAAAGTTTTTTTATAATATATCTTCCACTTAACAAGTATTTTTAAGCGGGTGTAGCTCAATTGGCTAGAGCATCTGCCTTCCAAGCAGAGGGTTGTGGGTTCGACCCCCATCACCCGCTCCATTTTTTTAAAGCCCCTGAACTGAGAAATGAGAACTAAAGATTATTAAAGGAAACCCCCTCTAAGTTCTTAATTCTCAGTTCTTAATTCTTTTAGGGTGTATAGCTCAGTTGGTTAGAGCGCACGACTGATAATCGTGAGGTCGGTGGTTCAACTCCACCTATACCCACCAATATTTTTTTCGGAGACTGGCGCAATTGGCTAGCGCACACGCTTTGGGAGCGTGGGGCTGTGAGTTCGAGTCTCACGTCTCCGACCATATAAAGACAAGCATAAATATCTATTTTAGATATTTTATAAATTATGTTCAAAAAAATTTTGACTAATTGAAATTTAATTATATAATTTCTTTACTTTAAAAAAGTAAATAAATTTTTTAGTTTATAAAAAATCACTCCAATGCCTATAACAAAATCAGCAAAGAAAGCTGTTAAACAAACGATTAAGAAAAAATCTAGAAATGATCATTTTAAATCTCTTTATAGAGAAGCAAGAGTGAGTTTTGAGAAAGCTATAAAAAGTTCTCAAGTAGATTTAGCTAAAAGTGTTTTTTTTAATGAAAAAAATAAAGATTGAAATACATCTAAAGCATGATTACAATCTATTATAGATAAATTAGTAAAGAAAAATATTATACATTTAAATACTGCTTCTAGGAGAAAATCTAAATTTTCTAAAATGTTAAAAATACTTGAAACAAGTAAAAAATAATTTTAATTATTAACATTTTTAATGAAAGAACCAAAAAAAAATTTAAATAGCGCTATTAGAGCTAAAAATGTTCAATTAATTACTGAAGACTGAGAAAATCTAGGTATAATGTCTTTAAGAGAAGCTAATGAAAAAGCTAGTGAAAGTTGATTGGATCTTATGGAAATATGAAGAAAAGATGATTTAGCAATAGTAAAGATTCTTGATTACTGAAAATATTTGTATAAACTGAAGAAAAACGAACAAAAAAATAAACAAAGATCTAAAACTCCTGAATTAAAAACAATTAAAATTACCTTTAATATAAGTGAACACGATTTAGACGTAAGAAGAAGACAAGCTTTTGGGTTTGCAAAAGATTGAAATCCTATAAAACTTATATTAGCAATGAAGTGAAGAGAAAATCAATATGTTGACATAGCTAAAACTAAAATTCTTAATTTTGCTAAAACATTAGAAGAATTTTATAAATTAGAACAAGATGTTACAAAAACATGAAATATGTTAAATGTAAATTTAAAAATTATTAAATAAATTATTATTAATAGAAATTATATGTTAAAAACAAGAAGTGCTGTAAAAAAGAGAGTAAAAATTACATGAACTGGTAAAATAATAGTTAATCATTCATGTAAAAAACATCTTTTATCTGATAAATCTAAGAAAGCTAAATGAAGAAATAAATATTGAGTTATACTTTCTTGAGTTGAGAAAAAAAAGATAAAAGAACAATTACCTTTTTCAAAATAAAAAATTAAAAACAATTATTACTAATTGACCGGTACCTGGGAAAGGTATAATTATTAATTATTAATTAAACAACAAATGGTTAGAGTAAAAAGATGACTTATGACTAAAAAAAGACATAAGAAAATGATAAAATCAGCTAAATGATTTAGAATGATGAACTGAAATGTATTTTCTAGAGTAAAAAATGCTTTAATGAAAGCATGAACTAATGCATATATAAGCAGAAGGCTTAAAAAAAGAGATTTTAGAAGATTATGGACAGTTAGAATATCAAATGCTGTAAGAACATTATGATTAAATTATTCAACTTTTATAAATATGCTTTACAAAGCAAATGTTAAATTAAATAGAAAAGTTTTATCTAATTTAGCTATTTCAAATCCTCAAGTTTTTACACAAATAGTTGAATTTACAAAAAAATAATTTGCTTATTAATAGCAACCAAAACAAAAAAAACATCTTCTAAAGAAGATGTTTTTTTTGTTAAGATTTTTGGGGTAAGGCTTTTACCTCTTTAACTAACTTTTTTGTGTTATGAGTTCTTGTCTTTGTAGGTATTACTTTAGTAGTTTTTCATAACTTCATTGATTCTAAATTTCATACATTTATTTCTATTTTTATACTTTCATCATCTAAAAATACTATCTCTCTTTTTAGTGAAGTAACTTGTTCTCTTAATTCTTTTATTTTTGATTCTAAATCATTAATTGTAAGAATTTTTGTAGATTTTTGTAATTCTATTCATGATTGTCTCAACTTTAACTTATCTATAGTATTATTTAAAATTGCATTCATATCTCATAAAGAATCATCTTCTTGTTTTGTATCTTCGGTAATTGTTAAATCCAAAAGATTATCTGATGTAACTGTTGGTTCTAATATAGTTGTATTATCTACAATATCTTCATTAGTAGTTAATGAGTTTTCCATATTTACATCTCAAAATAAATTACTCATAGAATTATCTGTATTTTCCACATTTTCTTGTTCTTCTAAATTCTGTTCTGATACTAATTCATTTGAACTAGCATCCGTTAAATCTAATGTAGAATTAGATTCTAACTCATTTGGGATTTCTTGTATTTGCATTATAGAAGGCTCTTCTTGTTCTATTTGAGAAGTTTCTAATACTACATCTCAGTTTAAATTTGGAGTATCAAAAGATATAACACTATCATTATCTCAAAAATCTATATTTTGTGAAATAACAGGATTTCAATCAAAACTAGTATTTATATTATCTGACAATATTATTAAATCATCCTCATCATTTTGACCTATTGTTGCCATAATTAAATTAATTAAAATATAATACTCTTCTATATTAACATATAATTATTTTATTTGCAAAAAAATTAAAAAAAAATACAATATAACAACTTTAACAAAAGTTAATTATTAATTATTAATTTATAATATTATGGATTTTTCTAAAGCATGAGAGTTACTTAAACTACAACAAGAAGCTATGAAGATAAAAAAAGAATTAGAAAATACTCTTATTGAATCTGAAATTAACTGACTTGTTATAACTTTTAACTGAGAGATGAAAGCTGAAAAAGTAGAATTTGAAACACTAGATTTAATTTCTTGATTGACTCCGGAACAAAAATTAGCTTTAGAAAAAGCTATTCAAGATTCAGTAAACAAATGAGTAAAAAAATCCCAAGAAGTTGCAGCAAGTAAAATGCAATGAGTTATGTGACAAATGTGATTAAATATCCCAACTGGATGATTACCTTGAATGTAATACAAAAAATAAAGAGTTATTTTAAAATAGCTCTTTATTTTTTGTATTATTTTTACTGTATTTCATTAAATATACTTTCTATATCTCCTAAATCGCTTGTTTTATAAGACTCTATTTTTGTTTTTAATTTTGATATAATAAAGTCTATAAGTTGTTTTTGATTAGGTTTTATTTCAGCTAATTTATTTAGTTTTTCTATTACTGCATTCATAATATATATTCTTTTTTCTGTATCAGAATAAGTTTTTTCAACTTTTCATATAAAAGAATTAACAAGTTTTTCAGCTTTAATTTTGATATTATATTCATATATTTTTGTTTTTGTATCAGTATTTGTTACTCATTCAGTATTTGTATCCTTACATTCTCATGAATATAAATAAACTGCTTTTTCAGCATTTAAAATACATTTATTAGAATAAGTCTTTTGTATTGGATTACATGGAGCTTTTATACATTGAACTTGTTTTTCTCAACATACAGGAGCATATTCCATAGTACATGCTAATGGATTTTCTCTGTATATTTTTACTACATTGCTACAATATCTATTTTTCTCACTAGTTATTGCACAAACTCTATAATAACTAGTTCAATTCAATGGATTTGCATCTATATATGATGTCTCGTTAATATCTGAAGTATATTTTATATATCAGTTATCAGGATAAACAGGATTAGCGTTATCTGCTGATCTAACAACTTTATAATAAACAAATCATTCATCTTTATCATAAGCTGACCAACTTGTATAGACTTTAGATCAGTCTAACTTTGCTTCAAAATTTAAAGAATCATCTAAAATTGGTTCAGGATATCAACTTGATGAACTTGTTGTAGTAGTAGTTGCATAAGTTGTAGATAATGATAGAAGTACTATTATAAAAAAAGTGTGTATTTTTTTCATATGTTTAAATTTATAAAATAAATTGTAGAGAAATTATAATCTTATTTTCATAAAATCAAAAGAAAAATCTGATTATACACATATTTGCATATTTAAAATATAAATGATATAATAAAAAAGAATATGAGTTAAAAAGATCAACTAAATTATTCATTATTAATTGTTAATTATTAATTATTATGCTACTTTTATCTACTTCTAGCCTAAAATGATACTGAATACATAGAATATGTAATTTTGTAAAAAAAGCTAATTATGATTGACTTGATTTATTTATGGATTTAAGTGAATATGATTTATGGGATATAGATTACCTAAAAGAGATAAAAGATGCTTATTGAGTCAATATATCATCAATAACTGCATCTTGAGAATGATTAAATAAAACTAAAGTAAATGCTATACTTGATATAGCAAAAGTTTTATGAGTTCAGGTTGTTACATTTTCTCCACCACATATTACAGACAAAGATACAACTTGGTTTACAAAATATTTACAGGAAGTAAAAAATGATTTTGATTTCAATATAGCAGTTCAAAATGTTGAAAGTAAGTATATATTTTTTATTATCCCAAAATATAAAAATATGCCTTTAATTGAAACAAAAAAAATAACTTGATATGCAAGTCTAGATATAGCTAACATAGATAATAATTCATCAATAGATATAATAAAAGCAATAAATATGCTTGGAAATAGTTTAAAAAATATATATTTAAGTGATAAAAAAGCTGATAAATACTGACTATTACCTTGAAAAGAAAGATCTTGAATTTCAAATTTACCAATTGAGAGTTTTTTGATGCAACTAAAATCAAATTCTTATAATTGATTTATAACTATAAAAGTTGATCCAACAGAATTATGAGTTTGAAATGAAGAACTTATACTTAAAAATCTTGAAAAAGTGAAAAATTATTATACTAAATATTATCTAAATTTTAAATAATAGATAGGAACTATTTTAATTTTGGTAGATTGTGGTTCCCCCGTAAGTAAATAAATTTAAGCATAAAAAATCCGGACTTTTTACTTAAGTCCGGATTTTTTATGTATTATAAACAAAAAGTCGGATTAGTTGTTCTTTAAACAAAGCACAGAGAACCCGTACAACTTATCAACGTTATTTGAATTCACCGTAGCATCTCAAGAATACAAGTAACGACCGTAAGTAGTGGTAGTGTTATTCCGAGTAGAAGACCACCAGAAACCGTTACTAGCTATACTAACGAAACTACCAACAGTATTGCGACGCCCTGGAAGCGAAGATATAAGTCAATTTAATTTACCATTTGGTACAGTTCAAGTCCATCAAGTAGATCAGGCTGTTGTAAATGCGGTCCATTGTGCATTTGTAGGCATAGCCCAACCAGCCCCTAGTTGTCAACAAACTGATTTTGATGTATTTTCTGTTGTAGTTGTTGTGTCAGTAGAATTTAATCACATTGCCTCATACCATGTATATAATCATCCATAAGTATTACAATTAGTATCATCATTACTGTAACACCATTTTTCTATTGTATTTATATATGATGGCAAAATAGTTCAAGCTGTTAATTTAGTACCATGTTTCATATTTCATATTGTCCGACATTTTCAATCTAATGCAACTTTGGTGTTATATGTATATCATCAAGCTGAAACTGTTGATGTACCACATACAAAAGGTGGGGCTGTTACTGTTAATGTTTTTGAAGCATTATCTCAACAAGCTCATCATACTGGTGTTATATCTGTTGTTCAAGCTGATAAAGTAGTTATTGTAGTTCAAGCTACTGTTGCTACTGATGGTTGTGAGCTTGTATAGCTTGTTGGTGGTATAGAACAAGTATTTGATATCGTTACAGGAGTTCAAGTTGGTACTGATGTTTGAGATAGTATAAATGTTCATGTTACTCAATCCGGTGTACAATTTGTAAATGTATAGCTTCAGTTCAATATTCAATTTGTACATATTCTTTGTTCACTTGTACATTCATTTAAATATGGAACACTTGCTGTCTCATAAGCTGTGACTGATGTAGAGTGTAATACTGGTTCTCAATTAAATTCACAATTTAAGTATGAAGTTACTACTGTATTTACCCCTGTTATTCATCATATATGATTTGTTATGTAGTTTCATATTAGAGTTTGTTGCTGTTCTGGTGTTACTGCTAGTAATATTTCTTTTATTATTGGTTCTGATTGAAGTATTGTAGTGTTATATACTGATTGTAGTTTTGTTATAAATTGTTGTTGTATTGCTCCGCTATTTAATAGATTAGTTAGACTTCAAGTATATACTTCTATAATATTTGATGGTGGTGCAAAATTAAATCATCATGTCATTGTATATCAAGTATTTTTATATGAGTCTGGTAGGTTTTGGTAGTTATTGTAGACTAGTTTTCTATTATTTATTATACTTTGTAGACTTGAATCTGTTAAATCTGAGTTTATTATACTTGGTACTGCTAGTATATAATCAATACCTCATGTTGATACTTTTAGTAGTTTTTCATTATAAGTTCAAACTACTTTTGCAGTTGCTGTTTTTGTTGTAGCTGCATATGTTTGATTTGTTAGTAGTATATCATATGATAATCATCATTCAGTTATTGATGATAATTGATATTCTGTTTTTGCATTTGTTATACTATATGTATATTCACTATTTGTTAGTGGATCTGTTGGTTTCTTATTGATTCTTCATAAGTTTGTCATTACATTATCTCACACTGTTCATTGAGACCATGCTACTGCTCAACTATATGTTATATTTGTTGTATTATCTGGTGTTGGATAGAATCATTTTTCTGTTATGAATAATTCTAGGTTCTTTTTGATACTATTTAAGTCTGCTACTCTTACTCAGTCTCTAGCATTTGATGAGTATCATTGGAATGATATAAATGCTATTGTTCATAGGATTGCTAGGATTGTGATTACTACTATTAGTTCTACTAATGTGAAGGCTTTATTTTTTAATTTTTTCATAGATTATTGTTAGGAAAGTAAAATTAGTTTTGTTATTTGAGAAGTACCGGTTCCTCATAATTAACATATCTATACTTAAATTTATATCATTTCTTTCTAAAAGTAGGAACCGGTACTGTTTAGTGGTATTTTAAAAAACCAAAAAAGGACTATTTCTCGCATTTCATATACATATGAAACACAAAAAATAATCCTATTGTTTACGAAGAATTTAATCCATTGTCAATGAGCTTGTTGGAGCTTGTTGGAGCTTGTTGGAGCTTGTTGGAGCTTGTTGGAGCTTGTTGGAGCTTGTTGGAGCTTGTTGGAGACATATTTTGTTTTTTTATTTTCTAAGTAATAAAATTTTAGGGTTATATTTGGTTTTATCAAATATTTTTTAATATTTAGTTTGACAAGATTATTTAAATGTGTTTTTATATTTCCTATATTTTGCATTCTTTTGTCTTTAGTCTTTATTTTCTTCTATTCTTTCTCTTCAATTAACATAGGCAAAATACCATACAGCTATTTTGAATACTTCTAAAACGGCTGTAACATATCAAATAAGTAATACAAAAAATATAAACATAATAAGTATCATTATTATTGCAAATGCTAGAAATATCTTAGTTGTAAAATAAGAAACTGCAATAACTATCAATATTGGAAAAAATAAAAAAATCAAAAAATTGAATAATACTCTTATATTTATGATAAACATAAGTATATATAGTTTAAGAGTGTTTTTTAAATTTAAAATTGATATTTGTGTTGATATAGCAATAGATTGAAATACTCCTTTATTTTTTAGAACTATTTCATATTTTGCATAAGCAAAAAGTATATTTATAAAAGTAGAAATCATAAGTATAAATATAATTAAATAATTTATATATTTTATATATTCAATTCATATAAACCTAATTAAAAATAAATAACTATTTAATATACTTATATACTTAAACTCAGAAAAAACATTACTATATTCAAACATAGGTAAAAATCTAGATAATCAGAATCATACTGAATCTAAAGAATTCATCTGTACTCAGTTTTTCTTTTCATCAAGATACTTTATCAGACCTCACTCAAAAATAGGTATAATGAATATATATATTATAAGAAATAATCCAACTCAAACTATAAATTCTATAAAATAATCAGAATGAAAAAACTGTAGAATTAATTCTAAAGCTTTTTCTTTTTTATGAAATATTACAATATATGTATAAATTGATTGATACAATAAAATTGTAGTCAAAGATATTATAGATAAAAGTCCTGGAAAAAAATAAAATCTTTTTACTTTATAATCATTTTTTATAACTTCCCAAGCTGGGATAACAATATCATTTTTATAATCAACATTTTTAAACATCTATCAAGTTATTATCTTATACAAAAATTTAAAGAAATCTAATAATCATTTATCTTTATAATTTACTTCTCTCTTTTCATTTATATATATTTGAGATAGATAACCAATCCTATCAACTTGTCATGTTCATATACTATTAAAATCTGCTTTATTATGTATATTTTTATCTACAAGTAAATTTAATAAAGGAGTATACAAAGTTTTTACTATTTGTTCTTCTTTTATTATATTCAAAGCCTGTTCTTGTTTCTTTTGTAAAGTTTCTTTATCTATTTTGTTTGAATTTATTTCTTCTAAAATTAAATCTAAAGATAGTTTTTTTACATTTGAAAAATTATATCAAGATTTTGCTTGACTACTATGAAAGTAAGGATAAATATTAAAATCAAAATATCATAAATTTATTCATGCTAAAACTATATCATAATCATTAAAAGAATTTCAATCTGATATAAATTTTCATAAATCCGTCACATCTATAGAATCTATCTGTATATCTATACCATACTCTCATAGCGTTTCTCTAATAAATTCAGCAGTTCAAACTATATCTTTTTCTCATCATATATACATAAGTTTAAGTGTGTATTTCTCTATATTTTTATTATAAAAATACTTATCATCAATAGAATCTAACTTAAGTTGTACAGAATCAGCAATTACAACTTTTTTTTCATCTTTTTCTTTATTTTCTTCTTGTACTTTAGGCGTTTCTATAAAACTTTCATAAAAACTAATTTTTTCTTTTTCTAATTTAAGTTCATCTTTATAATAAAAAACAACAAATTCTTCCTTTAAAACTTTTTTTCATTTTATTTCAAAATAAATTTTATATGAATTTTTTCATTCTTTTATAGTTTCATAAGTTTCTTCTTTTAATCTAAAATAAAAATAATCATCTCATTCTTTATATCATTTCAATTTATAATCATCTATATAAACGGCTGTAGGTTTATCATTTTTTATAGATCATTTTAAAAGTATATCATCTTGAGTTATAAAACTATACTTTTTTGACAATCCAGATTCTATATATAATAAATCTGTATTCTCTTTTTCTTCTATATCTTTTACAGATATAGATTTATCTTCTGTTTTTATATCAACTGTACCCGTTTGAGTTTTACCTAGTTCAGTCCCCAATATAAGCTTTGTTAATTCTGGTTTTTTAAAAAATCCATTATTTTCCATTATTGATTCTATATTTTTATTTTCTATATCTTTATCTATATTGTAATCTATCAAGTAAGGGTTACTAGCTTCTTTATATAAATCCTTACCTAAAACTTTTATCAACTTTTCCCTATCTATTTTATTTAATAAGAAATTTCTTAGACTTTTTGATACAATTTTTTCACTATTTATAAAAACTGCTGTATATTTTGGTAATGTATAATAATTTGATTGTAACCTCGGTACTGATCTTCATATTATATTTTCTGAATCATTAAATATATTAATTATATCCTTATTTTTTATAATAAAATTACTATTCTTAAAAAACTTGAAAATTAATTTATCTATATAAACATTATTTTGAAAATAATTTTCATTTTTCTCTAGTGAAAGTTCAACTATTCATAAATTTTTATCCTCTTTTATCAATGCTACTTTATATTTACCAGAATATAGTGAATCTTTATTTGGACTAAAAGCTTTACTCAAATCATCAACTCACAAATTATTAATTACTTCTTCATTTAAAATTGGTTGAAAAAATACATTTAAAAAATTTATATTTCTTTTTGCATTTTTAAAAACTATAGAATTTGTTTTTTCTTCAATATTAGTATCAGCTAAAAGTGATTTAATAACAGGATTAACATTTGTTGTTTTAAGTATATTATATGTAGATACTACATCTTTTACAGTTATTGGTTTATTATTTGACCAATATATATTTGTTTCTAAAAAACATTCTATATAAGCTAAATTTGATATATCACAATTAGCTAAATCTCATATAATCTTATTTTCCTTTATATCATATTTTAAAAGTGATCTATATAAAATACCTATTATATATTTATTATAATCTGTTGTTGAAATAAGTGGATTTAAGTGTGAAACTTCTCATATAATTCATTCTGAAATTGTTCAACCTTTTATAGGTATACTTTTTGCATCAAAAAAAACATATTTATAAACAATATGTGAAAAAGTAATAAGTAGAGTAAATAAACTTATTAGAAATAAATATTTTTTTAATTTAAGTAGATTTGTTTTAATCATAATTATTCAGGGATAAAATTAGAAAGGTAAAAGTAACAAGTGTAAATAACAAAAATATTACAATTTTTTATTTAATATTAATTATGTTCTTTTAAACTTTTTATATTTACCCTATTATATTACAAATAATACTATAGCAATTAATACAAATATAGTTCCTAATACTACAGTTGTAATATGCAAAACTTTTTCAGGTCATCTTTTCTTTACTTGATTCATTCATCCTGACATATTAGTCAAATTTAAAGAAACACTTTTGTTTTGTATTAAAATAACAAAAATTAGTAATATAGAAACAATAATTTCAACGATTTTTAAATATTCTGCCATAAAGAATTACTTCTTAAAAAATAAAAGTGTATAAAACATATTCAAAATAGTAAAAATTGCAACTGCAATTATAAAATTAGTCCATCAGTTTATAGTATATCAAATTCAAGAAATTTGTAAAATATTATTGCTAATATATGTTAAAATCCCTAATATAATAGAATTTATAACTATTGATACAAGTCCAAAAGACAATATAAAAAAAGGAAAACTAAGTATCTTTAATATTGGCTTAACAGTTATATTTATAAGCCCCAGAATTATTCATCATACTAAAAATGTTTTCCAAGCTTCCAGAGAATTTGGAGAACAATTATTTAAACATCACAAAGTAATTCAATTTTCAATTCATTCCTTTGAATTTTCTCAAAGCAAAATAACAATTACATACAATATTAAAGCATTCAATATAATAGAAAAAAGTATTTTCATAAGATTAGGGATTAAGGGTTAGAATTTAAAAAAAATTGTCATTCCAGATTTAGTCTGGAATCTTCCTTGTATTGTTCTAAAATATTTAAAGTAAATTAGACCTATATTAAAGCACTTATATAATGAAGATTCCCGACTTCTCGGGAATGACATTATATTCTACATTCTAATATCTTACAATTTCAATTTGCGTATCAATTTTTCCATCAAAGATAGTTCTCACTTTGTATCTTCTTCCATATAGTTTGGTAATATATTCTTCAATTCCTGAATTATTTTTTGATCTATATCTAAATCCATATTTTTTAATGATACTTTATTTATAGTTAATCTTAAAAAAATAGGGGTTTCATTCTCATATATATATGAATAATTAATTATTTTTGTATATTCATAAAAATTTTTTCATATTTGAACTCATATATCACTCAATATAACTTTTACTATATCTTCGGAATTATTTTCTATAAAATAAAAAATTCAAGAAATAAAAAGCACTACAAAACTCATTCCATATTGTCCTGTCATAAACCCCCAAATAGCAATTCAAATTATTATAGATAAGGCAATTATGTACCAATATGGTCATCTATCTTTTTTATCTTCAAATTCCCACGAATATAATATATCCATAATAAAAACTTTAGTTAAATAATAGTTTTAAAATACTATTTTTCTATGCTCCAAAATTATCAAGTATAAACTTAATAATAGCCCAACTAAAAGAAGCTAAAACAAATCAGATTATAGCATAAATTATAGTTGTTTTTCATTTTGCATTATCTTTAGCCAAACTTCAAAAAAGCATCTGATAAGCCCCTATTATAATAAATATAACTGATATAGTTCAAGCTATACCCATAAAATAATCTATTCAATTGTCTAATAAACAAGGAATTGTATCTATATCTATACCTCAATTTCTTATCTGAGTTTTAGTTGCACATTCTCAAAAAATTCATGTATCTGAATTTAAAGCAGATACTTTTGAATAAAAATTAAAAAAAACCGTAAAAATTATTAAAAATATTTTTCTCATATTAATTATTTATTATATTATAATCAGTTACTTCCCCTTGCATTGTTGTATGACTTTCCAAACTCGGGTTATAATAATCTGTTAGGAATTTTATAAGTTCTTCTTTTTGTAATTCTCTTGTTTTAATTCATATACTTTCTAGAGATGTTTTCACTGTATTCATCCTATTTACAAGTCATTTTTTAATACTATTAAAATTCTTGATTTGAGTTTTAATTTTAATAATATTATTAGCATTGTTTATAGCTAGCCAGAAATTTCTAAAAACACCTAAAAAAGAACTATCTCTAACACTCCTTTCTTCCTGTATATCAAAAGGAATAATTATATAAAATTCTTTCTTCATTATCTGAGCAACTTCAACCAATTTTTTTAGATATGCTACATATTCGTAAGTTTGTTCTTGTAATAAGGGATTTTTTTGCTTATCACCTAAATTAGTTAAGTTTTTTATATAACCATCTATATCTAGTTTTTTAGACCTTATCATAATTTGTACAGGAAAATCTAAAGAATTTAAAAATCTCTGAAAACTCATTACTATTGCATTTTGCTCTTCTTCACTTTTCAATAAAAAATTTAGGGTAGAACATTCTAAAACTAATCTTCAAGAATCATCTTTCATGATAATAATATTTTCCCTTATCTGAGAAAAAGGTAGATATCTCTGAGTTGTAGAATCACTTGTTGTATTATTTTTTACTTTTACAGCCATAGTAACAATTAATAATTATTAATTTATTTTTTTGTTTTTTATAATTCATCTTAAGTATCTATTCTGGTTATTATATTTTTTCTATTTTTTCATGTATTTCTTTTATTTTATCCATTTTTGTTTTAAAATCTATATTTTCTTTTTTTTCATTTTCCATTTCAGGTACAAATCATATATCCATTGGTTCATAGCTATCTACTCAAGATTTCCAAGTCCTTTGGTTTAAATTAAGTTTATATCTTATAAAAGATAAAACAAATGGTACAAAAGTCATCTCGGAATTTTTAAATAAAGCTACAACTAAAGTTAAAATAACTACAAATATAGTAGGAATAAGTGCTATCTGTCATCATAAACTTACTTCCATTTTTTTAAATATACCATAAGCTATTCAAAATCATACCATAATTATCATAAGTTGTCTCAAACTTAATCAAAGCATTATAGGATCTTCATTTTCTATTTGAACTGGAATTTTGTATTGCATAGGTTTAAAAATTAAGAGTTATCAACTTTGTTGTCATCCTGAATGTAATGAAGGATCCCTTAAGCATCGTTTATACCAAATTTCAAGTTCAAGAGATTCTTCGTTACTCCAAAGAATGACAGTTTTTTGTCTATATTCTTTTTTATTATTTTATCCAAATATATTTTATTTTCAATAAATTTTATTCCAAACTTTTTCTTCTAGCTCTTTCATTATATCATAATCATCATCATCTTCGTGATCATATCAAATTATATGTAAAATTGAATGGATAAGTAATTTATAAAACTCTTTTTCTTCTCATAAACCATATTCTAAGCCTTGGGATTTTATTTTTTCTTCACAAAATACTAATTCTCAAGCTATATCATCATCTTTTAAAGAATCAAAATCATCATAATAATTAAAACTAAGAACATCTGTTATATAATCTTTTTTTCTGTAATTATTATTTAACTCTTGTATAGTTTTTTCATCAACAAAAACTATATTTAAAGTTCAAATTTGTTTTTTTTCTTGAAGCAAATCTATAATTTCAAATATAATTTTTACGATTTTTTCATCAAAACTAAAAATTGGAGGATTTATTATTTGATAGTTAAACATTTGTATAAAAATTAAATATATTTTTTCATCATCATTTTAGCCTCTTTATCTAGAGTCCTTTCTTTTAATAATTGTTTTTTATTGTACTCTTTTCTTCACATTACAAGTCATACTTTTAATTTTATCAAGTTTCATTTTCCATAAATCTCAAGTGGGATAACTGTTTTTCAAGGTTCTTTTGATTTTTCTTTAAGTAAATTTATTATCTTTCTATGTAAAAATATCTTTCTATCTACAATTGGTGAAATCAAAGCTTTATTTGAAGAGTTTTCAAATACTCATATATGCATTCACTTAACAACTGCTTCTCAAGTCAAGAAGCTTATATAAGCTCATTTTAAATTCACATTTCAAGCTCTTATAGATTTTACCTCATATCACTTTAACTCTATTCAAGCCTCATAAGTGTCTATAATCTCATAATCAAAATATGCTTTTTTATTTTTAGATATTAGTTTTGTATCATTCATAATTATAATAATATTGTTTATCTCTTTTTATTACTCCTTAATATGTAACCAATTTTAATTAAAAATAAAGAGAATAAAAAAATAAATTAGTTTTTAATACATCTTATACTAAATCCATAGGAACGAGGAAATAAACCAGAGTAAGAAAGATTTGTTCAATCAAATATTAAAGCATGAGCATTAAGATCTGCACTTGGATTTCATATATTAGTAGGTGATGATGACCAATAGTATGCATATGTATTTTCCGCTTGCATAGATCAATTAGATCTATTACGATTACCTGCTTTAGGTAATCTTAAAGTATTCATTATAATTGCTCAGTTTGTTTCTGATAATGATGTTACTATTCATTGAAATTCAATTATACTTGGTATATGATATCATATTTCGCAAGGTCCTCTTCTCGCTTCATCTGTATTTATTGTATTTCACCATAAATTATCATTTTTAGGATTAGTCCAATCCCGAGGAGATAATGTTGTGGATATAAAAGTAGTGGAATTATAATATCAACTTGCTGTTCATGGTCAGTATCAAGATGCATCTATTATTGTTGAATTTGGAATTAAATTTCAATATAGAGTTCAACCATTGTTTCCCCATTGGAAATAGTATCAATAACTATCGCTTCATGTACCAGATATATTTGTTCATACATTACAAGCAGCTAATGTATATCATGATTTTATTCAAGTACATACTATTAAATCTTGTGCATTACATGATCCATAAGTTGTTGTTCATATTAATATATCTCATATCCTAGAACAATTAATATATAATTGCTCTGTTATTACTGTATTTATTCATATTAATCATCATACATGATTATCTATATAATTTCATACTAATATCTGTTGTTCTTCTGGCGTTGTTGCGAATAATATATCTTTTATTGTTGGTTCTGATTGAATTATTGTTGTGTTATATACTGTTTGTAACTTTGTTATAAATTGTTGTTGTATTATTCCACTACTTGTAAGAGTTACTAGACTTCAAGTATATACTTCTATAATGTTTGATGGTGGAGCAAATTCAAATCATCCAGTCATTGTATATCATAGGTTTTTATATGAATCTGGTAGGTTTTGGTAGTTATTGTATACTAGTTTTCTATTATTTATTATACTTTGGAGATTTGAGTCTGTTAAATCTGCATTGATTATACTTGGTACTGCTAGTATATAATCTATTCATCCTGTTGATACTTTTAATAGTTTTTCATTGTATGTTCATACTACTTTTGCAGTTGCTGTTTTTGATGTAGCTGCATATATTTGATTTGTTAGTGGTATATCATATGATAATCATCATTCAATTATTGATGATAATTGATATTCTATTTTTGCATTTGTTATACTATATGTATATTCACTATTTGTTAGTGGATCTGTTGGTTTCTTATTAAGTCTTACTAGGTTTGTTATTACATTATTTCACACTGTTCATTGTGTCCGTGCTAATCATCATAAATACGTTATTGGTACTCCATTATCTGGTGTTGGGTAGAATCATTTTTCTGTTATGAATAATTCTAAGTTCTTTTTGATACTATTTAAGTCTGCTATTCTTACTCCATCTCTTGCATTTGATGAGTATCATTTGAATGATATAAAAGCTATTGTTCATAGTATGGCTAGGATTGTGATTACTACGATTAGTTCTACGAGAGTGAAGGCTTTTTTATGTGTTTTTTTCATAATAAATAATGATTATAAAAATAAATAATACTTTACTAGTAAAGTATTATTTATTTTTAATTTTTATCAAATCTTTTTATATTTATGAATTGACTTTAATTTTATTTATTTTTTAATCTTTAGTCTTTTTTCTATATTCTTTTATCTTAATATCTATAATGTTCTGGTTTATAAGGTCAATTCACATCAATTCATAAATAATCTGCTTGGTTTTTTGTTAATTTTGTAAGTTTAACTCAGATTTGTTCAAGGTGAAGTCTAGCAACTTCTTCGTCTAGATATTTTGGAAGTCTGTAAACTCATACTTCATAATCTTTTTGCCATAAATCTATCTGAGCCAAAGTTTGGTTTGTAAAACTATTACTCATTACAAAGCTAGGATGCCCAGTTGCACAACCTAAGTTTACAAGTCTTCACTCAGCAAGTAAATATATACAATGTCCATCTGGAAATACATATTTATCAACTTGTGGTTTTATATTGATTTTTTTAATTCAAGGAAATTTATTCAATTTATCTACTTGTATCTCATTATCAAAATGTCCGATATTACAAACTATTGCTTCATCTTTCATATTTGCCATATCTTCTATAGTAATTATATCTAAATTTCATGTTGTAGTTACATATATATTTCATTCTTTTAAAGCTTCAGTCATAGTTGTTACTTTATATCATTCCATTGCAGCTTGTAATGCACAGATTGGGTCTACTTCAGTTATTATAACTCTAGCCCCATATCATCTCATTGACATTGCACATCATTTACCTACATCACCATAACCACAAACTACAACTACTTTTCAAGCAATCATTACATCAGTAGCTCTTTTGATTCAATCAGCAAGAGATTCTCTACAACCATATAGATTATCAAATTTTGATTTAGTAACTGAGTCATTTACATTTATCGCAGGAACCAATAATTCTCAAGCTTTCATCATCTCATAAAGTCTATGAACTCCTGTTGTAGTTTCCTCAGATATTCATTTTAGATCTTTCATTACTGTATGCCATCTATTTGGAGTATCTTTTAATACTTTTTTTAATAAATTTAATATAATTCATTCTTCTTCATTTCCTGGAGTTTTATCTAAAACTGTAGCATTATTTTCTGCTTGAAATCATTTGTGCACAAAAAGTGTAGCATCTCATCCATCATCAACTATCAAATTTGGTCATAATCATCCTGGAAAACTAAGAGCCTCAAGTGTACACCACCAGTATTCTTCAAGTGTTTCTCATTTCCAAGCAAATACAGGTACTCAAGTCACTGCAATTGCAGCTGCAGCATGATCTTGAGTGGAAAATATATTACAACTAGCCCATCTTACATCTGCTCATAAATCTACAAGAGTTTCAATTAATACTGCAGTTTGTATAGTCATATGAAGAGATCCTGTGATTCTTGCTCAAGCCAAAGGTTTCTGTCAAACATATTTTTTTCTTAAAGCCATCAATCCTGGCATCTCTTTTTCAGCAGTATCAAGTTCTTTTCTACCATAATCAGCCAAACTCAAATCAGCTACTTTATATTGTCATTCTTTAAAGTCCATAAAAAATAATTAATAATTAATAGTGAAAAATTAACAATTAAGGAAATATTTAAAAATCCAAAAATAGAAACTAATTTTTTCATTTGTTTATTATATTAAAAAAGTCTAAAATCTTTAATCTATTTGAAAAATATTATTTGACTAAATATATTTTTAAGTCATAAAAATATATTGATTTTAGATATAAAAAAAGTATTATCTTTAATATTTTAATATTACACTTTCCTATGCACAACGAAATAATAACTTATTATAGCAAAAATCCACCAAACAAGTGAGTTTTGGAAGATTATGATGTAGAATTTTGGGAAGAAAATAGAACTTGTGGAGATGATTTAAAAGTATATATAAAAATTAAGTATAACAAGATTGTAGATTGGTCTTTTACTTGAGATACAGCTATTGTCACAACTGCTTGTGCTTCAATATTTTGAGAAAGTATAATTGATATGGATATAAATGAGATATTGGATTTTGATTACAATTATATAAGACAATTAATCGAATCCGAACTTTCAGAGAAAAGAAAAAAAGCTTGAGTTCTATGATTACTAACAACAAGAAATGCAATTCATAAGTATTTAAATGATTGAAAAAAAGATACTTTTGATGATTTAATAGCAGATAATTAAAAAAATGTTTTTAGCATATATCTACAAAAAAACTGTATATTTTAAAAAATATACAGTTTTTTATTAATTTTACTTTATTTTAAACTTAGAGCTTTATCAGCTATTTTAAAAATCCATCATCTTGTAGCAAAAGTATTATAATCAGTAAATCATACTATTAACCCTTTATTTACGGAATAATCAACTACTTGTTCTTGCCAATCCTTAGAAATAGAATCATCATAATTATAATCTAAGCCTATAGATTTTATAATCATTTTTAGAGCTTCTGTCTTTGTTATATTTGCTTCTGGCTTAAAATTAGTATTTCTAGCTAATATATTTTTTTCTACTAAAGGTTCTATACTTAAACAAGCCCAAGAATTTGGTTTTGCAATACTTAAATCAGAAAAAATATTTTTACATTTAGTCGATTTTTCAAGTCAAGCTAATTTTCTTGCTATATTAGCAATTTCTTGTCTTAAAACATTTTGTTTTAAATTATATAATTCTGTATTATCACTATGATCAATAATTATTCATTTTGATGCTAAAGTATTTGCAATAACAATTTCTAAATTTATATCTTCTATATCGTCAACTGTATCAGACTCATTATAGGAAGAAACACTATCTCCATCATCAATAACATTATCACTTGGAGTTCATTCAACTTCTTCTTCACGAATGACTTCCTCAGAAATATTTCAAGAATCTTCTGGTTCAATTATTTCTTCATTAGTTTCAGGATCTATTATTGCCCAATTTCATGGATTTATAATACTAGGTCTTATTACAAAAAATTTATCTTTTAACCATTCAAATTCAGGAATTACTAATACTAAACCCGTATAAAATATTTCTTTTAAATTATGATAAAACTTATTATCAGTTGCTTTTAATTGTTTTTGTTCTTCTGTTAATATATATTGTCAATCTACTCAATATCAAGTATGTGCTCATAAAGCAGGTAAATCAATAGTATATTTAAATATTTCATACCATGGAGTAGATATATCATCACTATTAGAATATATAGATATATCATACCGATAATGTAATCTAGCTCTTGATTTAATAAAAGAAACTAATTGTGGAATATATTGAAAATCATTTAATATAAGTCCATAATCATTGTATTGTCAAAGTAAATCTTGTTTTAATTCTTGAGTATTTATATTTCCTTCAAATTCAAGTATTTTTGGAGAAACAGATCTAAATTCCAAATTTTTATTACAATAGCTTGAACTAGAATTTATGGTTTTACAAAAAGCTTTTATATATCAATCTATATATGCTTGAAATGATAAATCAGCAAACAATGTTCAACCTCACATTCAAAATTCTTTTTTATAAACTTGTATTCAAAATTCTTTTTCAAGTAATTTAATTGTATTTATTCATGCAAAAGGTGGTATAAAATCTTTTGATTCATCAATACTATCTAATCACTCAACTCATGTCAATTCTCAAAGTAATGCCATTAAGTCATATGTTTGATTAAAAATGGTGTTATTAACTAAAACAAGTTTTCAATGAAGATTTGCATAAACTTTAAAAACAAATTCTTTTCAATCAAAAACTTGGCTTGGGACTATTCATGCATCAGTATATTGTTGTGCTGTTGCATTTATAGTTTGTACTTGAATTGATGCATTAAATTTTTTAGCACTTGTATTTACTCAAGCTTGAATAATAGATTTATTTATATCAATTTTTGCTTTTATAGGGATTCTTATACCAAAACCAAAACCAAAATCAACTCCTACATCTATATCATAAATTACAACTGACCATTTTTTCCGTCTAGCCTTGAAACTATATTTATATTCATTTCACAGAGTTATACCATTTATCAATATTTTTTCATAAGTTTTATTTTTTGGATTTAAATATTCGGAAGCCAATTTTTCACAAGCTGTTTTTTCAATAGTAGAAGTATATGATTTACAAATATTTTTTAATGTATCACTTATATTTGAAGCTTCTTGACTTGCTTGAGCTACTTTTTTAGATATT
The DNA here is from genome assembly GCA_002412935.1 of Patescibacteria group bacterium UBA5194. GTDB lineage: Bacteria > Patescibacteriota > Gracilibacteria > BD1-5 > UBA6164 > Altimarinus. The sequence continues at coordinate 27,439 of DHWA01000008.1, forward strand.
TTAGAAATTTTATCTATATTTATAAAAATATTATTTATATCTACAGAAGAAATTCTTACCGCTTCAGGTGATATAATTAAATTATTATAAAAAGTTTTTGATCAAAGTGGATTAACAGGAATTAAAGATATTTCTATTTTTTCTTCTTGTTCTATAACTGAATATTCAGATTCATCAAAAAATACATCTTCAATTAATTGATTATCTGAAGTTTTGTAAAATCTTGTTTGAATTATTGTAGAACTAATTCAAAGTTTTGAAGCCAATATAGTTTTACAAGTAGTATCTTTTAAACAAGCTTCATAAAGATATTTAAATGAATTAGCTTTTTCAAGTCAACTAACATTTTCAAAAATATCTTTTGAATTAACTAATTCTTGTTTAGTTTGTAAACTTTTAAAAATAGTTGCATTATTTAATTGATAATATTTTTTTATATTTTCAAGTTCTTTTTTTGTTTTAAATTTAATTTTTATATTACTTGTTAAAACAAGTCTATCTGGCATCATTTCCAATTTAGGATTTTGTACTTCCAATTCTCATATTCATCATACTACAGTTTTATATTGTTCATATGTATTTTTAGCCAAAGAAGTTTTTTCAAGTGCTTCATTTAAACCTTTTCTATCTAATTTCATAACTAAGAAATCATAATCAGTTCAAATTGGTTTAATAACAAAATTTTTATTAAAACTAGAATCAATATTCCATGTTTTAAGTACTTTTCACGCATTTATACTTGTAATTCAAGTCAGATATAAAGTTTCCTTATTTAAAGTAGCTATATTATTAACCAAAAAACTTCATATATTTGATGTAGTTATTATTTTTGGATTATATATTTCTAAATCCTGTGTTAATTGTAAATTTGTGTTTAATACTGGTGTTAAAGTAGTAAGTGCATATGTTTCAATATATCAAAAAAATAGTGAGAAAATAAATAAGAAACTAACTATTTTTTTATAGAAATGTGTTTTCATAATAAAATAATTAACAAGTAAAATAATTCCCTTATTTATTATATATAAAATATAAAATATCCAAATAAAAAAACAGCAATGATTTTTTAAAATTATTACTGTTTTTTTAATAAATAAATTATACTATTTATTTTTATTATCTTCTAGATATATCCAACTTAATACCAGGTCCCATACAATTACATACATAAATAGAATTTATATATTTTCATTTTGCTCAAACTGGTTTTACTTCAAGTATAGTATCTAAAAATTTATTTAAATTAGCTTTTAATTTTTCTTGACCGAAAGATAATTTACCAAATATAGAATGAACGTTACCTTGTTTATCAGTTTTAAATTCAAATTTTCAAGCCATTATCTCTCTTACTGCTGAAACTAAGTCATCAGAAACAGTTCAAGTTTTTGGATTAGGCATAAGTCATTTAGGACCAAGAATTCTAGCTATTTTTCACAAATTTCTCATCATAGAAGGAGTAGCCACACATACATCAAAATCAATTGCAACTTTTCAAGTAGATATTTCATCAATTAATTCTTCTCATCATACTACAGAAACTCACATACTTTTTAAGTCATCATTATTAGCTTTATCACTAAAAACACAAACTTTAACTGTTTTACCAGTTCAATTAGGAAGAGTTATTGTACTTCTAATCATTTGATCTTGATACTTTGGATCTAAAAACAAATTGAAATGAACTTCAACTGTAGGATCAAAAGTTACAGTATTTGTTTTTTCAAGCATTTCAATAGCTTCTGTAACAGAATAAACCATATCCTTATTTACAAGCTCTAAAGCTTTTACATATTTTTTACCTCTTTTTTGCATAACATATATTTAAAATAATAAAGGTTTTATCGAGACAAAAAAATCTCTCCCTTTTTCAGGTAGAGAGATTATATTCAAAAGTATTTAAATGTAAAATTTATTATAAAGAATTTATAAAATCATCTTCTTGGAAATTATCTATACTATTAACATTACTATTACTTATTCAAAATATTTTTTTTCATATTTCTTCTATTTTTGAAAAAATAGCTTTAGGTTCTGCATATTTTTGCACATCAAGTCCCAAAAGTCTAGCTAGAATAGGAAATAAGAAAATAGTGGCAACCATAACAACTAAACCAAAAAATGCATATCTTATAGTATTTATTGCTGGTTTAATCTTATCATCCTTTCATCAAGAAAGTATTACTAAAACTCATCCCCGCAATATAAATAATACAGTAGTAACAGATGCAAACAATATAAGAATAGATATAGTTAAAAGTAAAAACTCTCACAAATCCATAGTATTTCATCAAAAAATAGATGTTGTAGCTCCATTATCAGCATATATAGAATCTACTAACATAATTAATAATTTGGTAAAGTAATTAATCTAAAACTTTTATATTTACTTTTTTATTTAACTTCATTCAAACTAATCTCATTATTGATCTGATTGAATTAATATTATTCCCTCATTTTCATATAATTATTCCCATATCTTCTTTGTTTACTGATATAGTAAGCAAAATTCCTAATTCATCTTCTTTTCTTTCTATTTTTATTTCTTCTGGTTTATTAACCATATTTTCCAACAAAAATTGTAAAAAGTCTACTTCTTTCATTTTATATTAAGATAAATAATAAAATTTTTAAAGTGTTATATTATTGTCTTTCATAAGTTTTTCAACTTTAGGAGAAAATTGAGTTCATGTAGAAATATATTTTTTAACTTTTTCCATATCTTTAATTTTAAATTCTTTACTCATAGGATCATAAAATCCTAGAATTTCTTTATATCAAGTCTTAGCTGACTTAGTATGTTCAGTTAAAACAACCTTATAAAAAGGTGTATTTCTCTTTCAAGCTCTAGATAGTCTTATTTTTAACATAGATTATAATTAATTAATAATTAACAATTAATAATTAACAATTAATGATTTTTCCTTAATTATTCATTATTAATTGTTCATTGTTTATTTAAATGGTGCCCGGGGCGGGAATCGAACCCGCACCCTAATGAAAGAACAGGATTTTAAGTCCTGCGTGTCTACCAATTCCACCACCCGGGCAAGTAGACTAAAGATTAAAGAATAAAGATGAAAATAATTTAATAAAATTTTTAGTCTTTATTCTTTAAATTTTTAGCTTATATTATTCATTTTTTCTTTAAAGTTCTTATTCAAGCAGCAGAAACTCTTATCCTATAAATTATTCAACTAATAGGATCTTTTATCTTTTTATAAAAAAGATTTGGGTAAAATTTTCTTTTAGTAGCTCTCATTGAGTGACTTCTTTTATTTCAAACACTTGTTTTTTTTCAAGTTATTTCACAAACTCTAGACATAATTTTCAATATAAAATATAAAATATAAGATGTTTCATTACTTTCTATTTGTAATGAAAGTATTTTTAATTACCATTAGGCTTTTATTTCAATACCAACTCAACTTGGAATATTTAGATTTTGTAACATTTCTAATGTTTTTGGTGTTGGTTCTTGGATATCAATAATTCTCTTATGTCTTCTTATCTCAAATTGTTCTCTTGCATCTTTGTTTACAAAAGTTGATCTATTTACAGTTATTTTTTCTATTCTAGTTGGTAGGGGAATAGGTCAAACAACTATAGCTCAAGAATCCTTTGCTATTATAACTATTTTTTTCACAGCTTCATCCAAGATCTTGTGATCGAAAGATTTTACACTAATTCTTATCTTTTGAGAAATTTTTTTATTCATTTTAAATATAATAAAAATTAAATTTTAAATACAGACTAATTTTCAAGTCTCTCAATCAATAAGAGAGAAAGACTTGATTTTAATTAATATTTATTTTATAACTTTAGCAACAACTCAAGAACCAACAGTTCTACCACCTTCTCTTATAGCGAATCTTAATCATTCAGTCATAGCTATTGGAGATTGTAAAGTAACAACCATTTTTACATTATCTCAAGGCATAACCATTTCTACTCAAGCAGGTAATTCTATATCACCTGTAACATCAGTAGTTCTAAAATAGAATTGTGGTTTATATCATTTGAAAAATGGAGTATGTCTTCCTCATTCATCTTTAGTTAATACATAAACTTCAGATTCAAATTGAGTATGAGGTTTGATTGATCCTGGTTTAGCAAGAACTTGACCTCTTTCAACATCTTCTCTTTCTATACCTCTTAGAAGTAATCAAGCATTATCTCAAGCTTGTCATTGGTCTAATAATTTGTGGAACATCTCTACTCAAGTTACAGTTGTTTTTCTTGTATCTCTGATACCAACTATTTCAACATCTTCTCATACTTTAACTATTCATTGTTCAATTTTACCAGTAACTACAGTACCTCTACCTTTGATAGAAAATACATCTTCAATAGGCATTAAGAAAGGTTTATCTAATGGTCTTTCTGGAATTGGTACCCATTTTTCAATAGCATCAAATAATTCTATAATTGTTTTTGCACCATATTCTTTTTCAAAATCACCTGGATTTTCTAAAGCAACTAATCAAGAACCTCTAATTATTGGAGTTGTATCTCCTGGAAAATCATATTTATTTAATAAATCTCTAATTTCCATTTCAACTAATTCCAACATCTCAGCATCGTCAACCATATCACATTTGTTTAAATAAACAACGATGTATGGAACTCATACTTGTCTAGATAATAATATATGTTCTCTAGTTTGAGCCATAGGCCCATCAGTAGCAGCTACTATAAGTATACCTGCATCCATTTGAGCAGCACCAGTAATCATATTTTTTACATAATCAGCATGTCAAGGACAATCAACATGAGCATAATGTCTAGTTCCAGTTTCATATTCAACGTGAGCTGTATTGATTGTTATACCTCTTGCTCTTTCTTCTGGAGCAGAATCTATTTTATCAAAAGTAGTAATTTCTCAAGTTCCATATTTCTTATTAAGAACAACAGATATAGCTGCTGTAGTTGTAGTTTTACCATGATCTACATGTCATATTGTACCAATATTTAAATGTGGTTTAGATCTATCAAAAGCCATAATTATAAAAATTATAAAATAAATTTAATAAAGTGTTTAAATTATATTTAAAACTTATTAAAAAACAAAAATTAATTAAATTTTTTCTTCATCCTTTTTTCAATATTTTTTAAAACTCTTCTAAGTTTTTTATGTGCATATCATGTTAGTCTTGGCATAAATTTATAATTAACAATTAATAACTATAAATGAAAATCAAACATTACTTTTACTAAAAAAATTATCAGTATTTAAGTAATTATTATTCATTAATCATTTTAGATTTTACTTGTATTTATTCAATATTTTTTTAATTTTGCTTGAACAAATTTTAAAGCATTTTCTAACCATTTAGTTTTTCATTCAAATTCCATTCTAGAAAGGATTTTTTTATAAGCCTTTATAGAATTAGAAACTTTATTTCCACCTTTAACAGCAATTTTATTAACAGCATAGTTTAATCTGTGTGGCCTCTTACTACTTAATCACATATTTACAAAATTAACAATTAAAATGAATAATTATTTGTTTATATAATAATTATTCAATTTTTATTTTTTATTTTTACTTTGGTGGAGTCTAAGGGAGTCGAACCCTTGACCCTCTGCGTGCAAGGCAGATGCTCTAGCCAACTGAGCTAAGACCCCAAAGCGGAAAAATATAATGGCGGGAGTGACGGGGTTCGAACCCGCGACCTCAGCAGTGACAGTGCTGCGCTCTAAACCAACTGAGCTACACCCCCAAAAAACTTCGATGTAAAATCAAGTGAGACGAATTATATAAAATATTTTAGATAATGCAAATTTTTTTATATAAATTTTTAATAAATTTGAAAATTTATATTTTTTTTATATAATACAGCTAAATAATTCATTGGTAAATGATGAATTTATTTTTTGAATTTTTAAAATAACTCAAAGATGACATATAATAATAATAAGAGATTAATTCAAATCTACAAAATTATTAAATTGTTTCTTTTTTAGATTATTTAATTTCTAATAACTTAAAATGACTATACCAAAAAAAGATAAAAAAAGTTATAATTGAAACCAAATTGAAGAAATTGATTTAGATTCTTTAGATTTAGATAAAAATGAAAGTTTTAATGAACCTAATAATGATGATAATGATAATGAAGATTATAATTGACCTAAAAATAACTGATTTGAAGATGACTTTTTAGATGAAGATGATGAAGATGAAGATGATCTAGAATTATTATTGACGAAAAAGAAAGAAAAATGAGGTAAAAAGATTCCAATGGATAGAGAAGATGATAAAAGAAGAGTATGAAAATGATTACAAAAATTTATAGATGTTGAAGTTGATCCAATTTTTCTTGAATGAATGCCTATAGAGATTCAAGAACTTATGAAAAAATGAAAATTAGAAGGTAAAATTACTCAAGATGAAATAATGGTAGCTATTCCCCATGCTGAAGATGATATAGATTTATTAGATGAAATATATACTAGATTTTTACAATTAAAAATAGATATAGTTGATAACCTAGATAAAGAAAATCTTTTTGATTTAGATAAAAGTCCAAAATTAGATAAATCTACAATTTCATTATCTGAAATAAGTGATGACTCTATAAGAATGTACTTAAATGAAATATGAAGAGTTCCTTTATTAACTCAAGAAGAAGAAGTAGATTTAGGAAAAAGAGTTATAGCTTGAGATCAGGAGGCAAGAAAGAGATTAGCAGCTGCAAATTTGAGACTTGTAGTTTCAATTGCTAAAAAATATATGTGAAGATGACTTTGACTTCTAGATTTGATTCAAGAATGAAATGTATGACTTTTTAGAGCTGTTGATAAATTTGATCCTGATAAATGATTTAAATTTTCTACTTATGCTACTTGGTGGATAAGACAATGAGTAACTAGATCAATAGCTGACCAAGCAAGAACTATAAGAGTTCCTGTTCATATGATAGAAACTATAAACAAATTTACTCATACATTTAGAAGATTAACTCAAGAACTTACTCGTGAACCACTTATGGAAGAACTAGCTACAGAACTAGATATGGATATAAGAAAAGTAAGACAAATAATGAGGATAAGCCAAGATATATTGAGTATAGATGCTCCTGTATGATCAGAAGAGGATACTTCCCTATGAGATTTTATAGAAGATGATAAAAATCCTTCGCCAGATGAACAAACAAATATGACACTTCTTAAAGAAAATTTATATGAAATGCTTGATTTTTTAACTCAAAGAGAGAGAAAAATAATAATAATGAGATTTGGTCTAGATTGATGAGATGTACATACCCTAGAAGAAGTAGGAAAAGAATTTTGAGTTACAAGAGAAAGAATCAGGCAAATAGAAAGTAAAACATTAGAAAAATTAAAAGAACATCCAAATGCAGATAAGATAAAGTTTTTCTAAAAATATTAGAAAGAGACGGTAAAACAAACTGTGTAAATGATTTTTTAATTTTGAATTAATAAAATTATCTAACTAATTTTCTAAAAATTGCACCTGCTTTTAAAAGCAGGTGCAATTTTTATTTAAAAGAAAATTTTTTACTCTCTTATAATTAAATCTTAATAATATTACTTACACCAAAAACTCAATGCAAATTACATATAACTCTTATTTCAAATTCATCTAAATCATAATCATCAAATATTGCAATTCAATTATCACTTGGATTTAAAAATTTTTCTTCTACTAAATCACCATATTCATCAAAAAGTTGTATACTAGAAATAAAATGACTTTCTTCATTTGGATGATTTTCATCTTCTCAAACTGAGACATTTATCTTAGAATCTTTTTGTATAATTATAGGATAATGCAATTCTTCTTCTATGGTAAGATTTTTTTCTTTATCAAGATAATTAATTTCTTCATTTATTTCTTGAAAAGAATCAATAGTCTCAGAACAAACTGGACAAATAAAATAATCTTGCATTTCATAAAGTTTTACTCAAGCTTCATATCATGCTTCTTCATCTCATAAAGCCTCATCATATATATGTGAACAGTTTGTACAAAGATATCTCATAGAAAATAAATAATGAATAATTGAAAATAGTATATATAACTATACTAAAAAGTAAATTTTAGTTTTTCTTGATTTTATGATTTTTAATTATAAACTTTAATTAAGAAATATTTGAAAAATTATTTTTCTGTCATCCTGAGAGTAACGAAGGATCACTTTACCTTTATTAAATTCATAAAACATACTTAAGGGATTCTTCGCTAATCGCTCAGAATGACAGTTAATTCTGATTTTCCTTAATTAATTATTAATTATTCGTTTATGCTTCTAAAGTTTTGAAAAAATGATTTTGAAAAATTTAAAAAACTTCAAAATATCAAAAATAATCCTTCTAAAATTGAAGAAAAATTAATCAAAAAAACTATTAAGTATATAAAATACATAAAATGGGTACCTTGATTACAAATGATTGCACTTTGAAATAGTGTAGCTATGAATTGTGCAAATACTAATTCTGATATAGATTTATTTATAGTTTCAAAACCAAATAGGCTTTGGGTAGTTAGAATTTTTGTTACTTTTATTTTTCAAATTTTTTGAATTAGAAAAACAAAAAATAATCATAAATCTAGATTTTGTTTAAGCTTCTTTTGTACTACTACTTCCCTAAATTTTGAAAATATTGCAATTAAAAATGATATTTATTTATATTTTTGGATGATTTACCTTAAACCAATTTTAGATTATGATAATACTTATGAAAAGTTTATAAATGAAAATAAAAAATGGTGTGACTTTGATAAATATAAAAACATAATTAAAAATAATAAAGATTTTATTATTTACAAACAAAATACTTCAAAATATAATTGTAAACTTATAAATTTACTTGAAAAATTATTAAAATCTGTTTTCATTACTAAAACAAAAAAAAGTTTCAAAGAAATTTGAAAACCTTTTTGAGTAATAATAAATGATAATATGTTAAAATTTCATAATAACGATAAAAGAAAAGAAATTAGAGATACTATTATTAATTAAGTTCAATATCTATATGTCTTATCTCAGGGTGGTGTTTCTTAATTTTTCACTCCAATGTATCAATATTTTTTCATATAAGTCTAGGTATTCTATTTGCATAATCTACACAAAATCTCAAAAAATCTTCATATTTATCTTTTGCATCTTCATATTCATCTTGTAAAAATCAGTTTTTATTTATTTCTTTCATTAAAGCTGTTCAATTAAATTCTACTTCACACTTTATAATATATGCTCCTATATCTATTATCTCTGATTTAAAATCAAGAACTTTAATTATCAATGGATCTGATTCTATCAACTCTATTATTCCTTCTTTTTCAAGCTCATCAATTGATTGTCACATCAAATAATCTTTATTTTTTATAATAAGTAAAATAGCAACTCATCCTAATAATAATCAAATTATTATAGACCCTATACTATCAAAAAATAAATATCAAGTTACCTTAGTTAATAGTATTGCAAAAAAAGCTATGGTAACTCATAAAACGGCTACTGAATCTTCTAAAATTACAGCATAACTTGCATTATCTGCTTCTTTAATTGACTTAATAATTCCATTTTCTTTTTTATAAACTGATTTTAAAGCAATATATAATGTAAATCCCTCAATAAAAAAAGATAAAATCAACACTAGATATGATAATCAATAATTTTCTATTTCTGAAGGATTTAAAAGTCACTCTACTCAATGATAAAGTGTAACTCAAGCACCTAAAAAAAATATTCAACAAGCTGAAATTAAAGCCCAGAAGAACCTTTCTTTTCAATATCAATAAGAAAATTTTTTATCTGCTTTTTTTGTAGATTTTTTTATTCAAACATATAATAAAATCTGATTAATAGAATCAGCTAAAGTATGAACTCACTCTGAAAACATCGATGTAGAACCTGAGATAAAAAAAACTGTAAACTTAAGTACCGTAACAATAGAATTTCAAATTATTGCTGCTAAAACAGCTACTTTTCAAGATTGGTGTGAATTACTCATATTTAAAATAGTTTTGTTTTTAAAAAATAAATAATTATTATAATCAATATAACTCATTATTTGCTTTATACAATTATATTATACATTTTTTTCCTTAAAAATGCAAAATTTATGAATAATAATTTGAAGATTTAGTCCTCTTCATATATGACATATATCTTTAATCAATTATAGTTTGAAAAATCATGATAAAACTATAGTTATTATTTGATCTGCTGAAAAAATAGATAAGAATAATCCATATTCATTTAATGAAAGAAATGAAATCCTAAAAAAAGAATTTGGTGCTAATATAATCCTAGATTATTTAAATGATTATGAAAAAGATGAAAATTGGATTAGTGCATTAAACTCTGTAATCAAAAAATATTCTACAAAAGAAGATAATATATATTTTTTATGATGAGATTTAAAAAATGATTTTGCTATAAAAGTTATAAAAGAACATATTCAAGAACTAGATTTTAATACAATTTCTTTCATAGAAAAACCAAGACAAGAAATCCCAATCTCAGCTACAAAAATCAGAACTTTATTGAAACAAAAAAATTATGATGAAACAGAAAAATGGCTTTCTAAAAAAACTGTTGATTTGATAATAAAAAAGCTCCCTTAGTTATATTGTCTTAAAAATCAAAAAAAAATCGTCATTCTCGGATTTATTCCGGGAATCTATTAAATGGTTAAAATCATTTTTATAGATTCCTGCCTTCGCAGGAATGACGGAATAAAAACCAGTAATTACGATTTTTAAATAAGTTAGCTTATTATCTGTTTTCATACAATTTCAACTGAGCGATTGATTTCATCAAATTATCTTCAGCTTCTATAAACTTCTCCATATCAACTCTATCTTTACTACTTTTATATTTTTCCATTAATGCAATAGCATCTGCTTTAGCCAATTCTACAGCATTTTTATCTATATCTTTTTGATCTTCAACATCAATTAACATATCTGTTAATATCTTTACTTCAGAATCTTTAACCTCAACAAATCAAGCTCATACTGCAAAATCATTTCTATAAATTACTCCGTTTTCATCTTTATAAAGCAAGAACATAGTACTTGGTTTAAATGCACTTAAAAGTGGAGTATGTCTATCAAGAATAGTTATTTCTCCCATCATAGTCATCATTGTTACAGATGTAACTTTATCAGAAGAAAAATGTTCTCAATTAAAAGAATATATATTTAATTTCATGAATAAATGTTTAAACGATTAAATAAATTTACACCTTCCCCTCTTCTTGGTCTTTTTTATAAGAAGCTACTACCTCATCTGTTGTACTTTTATACATAAAATATTTTTCAGGAACATAATCTAATTCTCAATCTAAAATCTTTTTAAATCAAGCTACTGTTTCTGATATTTTAGAATAAACTCAAGGAAATCATGTAAATTGTTCAGCAACAAAGAATGGTTGAGATAGAAATTTTTGTATTCTTCTTGCTCTTCAAACTACTTGTTTATCATCTTCTGATAATTCATCCATACCAAGAATGGCGATAATATCTTGCAATTCTTTATATTTTTGTAGAACTCTTTGAACTTCTCTAGCAACATTATAATGAGTATCTCATACTATAAGTGGATCTAAAACTGTAGAATTAGAATCAAGAGGATCAACTGCTGGGTATATACCAAGTTCTGTAATTGCTCTACTAAGTACTATAGTTGAATCAAGATGGGCAAAAGTAGTTGCTGGAGCTGGATCTGTTAGATCATCAGCTGGTACATAAACTGCTTGTACAGAAGTAATAGAACCGTCTTTAGTTGATGTAATTCTTTCTTGTAAAGCCCCCATATCAGTTGCTAAAGTTGGTTGATATCATACTGCCGAAGGGATTCTTCAAAGTAATGCTGATATCTCAGATCAAGCTTGTGTAAATCTAAATATATTATCAATAAATAAAAGTACATCTCTTTTTTCTCTATCTCTAAAGTGCTCTGCCATAGTTAATCAAGTCAATGCAACTCTAGCTCTTGGTCCTGGAGCTTCATTCATCTGTCAAAATACCATAGCTGTTTTACCTATAACTCAACTTCATTTCATTTCATGATATAAATCATTTCACTCTCTTGTTCTTTCTCAAACTCAAGCTACAACAGAATATCATCCATGTTCACTCGCTATATTATGAATAAGTTCTTGCATTATAACTGTTTTACCAACTCATGCTCATCCAAAAAGTCATACTTTTCATCATTTAAGCATTGGAGCAATCAAATCTATAACTTTTACTCAAGTTTCAAAAACTTCAGCTTTAGTTGAAAGATTTTTAAATAGAGGAGCATCTCTATGAATTGGATCATAAAATTCTGCTTTAGGAGCTTCTAAATTATCAATTGGATCTCAAAGTACATTAAACATTCTTCATAATACACTTTCTCAAACAGGTGCTCTAATTGGAGTTTCTAAAGCTAAAACTTCCATTCATCTTTTTAGTCATTCAACTGGGTTCATAGCTATAGTTCTAACAACACTATCTCAAAGTTGTTGTTGTGTTTCAAGTATAACTTTTTCTGTATGTCCCTTTACTTCCAAAGATTCATATATATGTGGAACATATCCATCTTTAAATTCCACATCAATTACAACTCAAACGATTTTTATTATTTTTCAAATATGCATAAAAATACAAAATTAAGAATTAAAAAGTTTTTATATTTATTTTTTACAACCACATCATACACATCCACAAGATTCTTCTTTTTTAGAAAAATTCATTCACTCACAAGAAGAACATTTTTTTGGTTTACATCTTCATTCTTTTGTAAAACCACAATTATCACAAACCCATATTGCCATAATAATCGTAAATAAAAAGTAAAATAATTATTATTCTAATTCATCCATCGCAACATTACTCAATCTATCAGCTTCTTTATTTTCTTCTCTTTTAATCCAAGTAAAACATATTTTCAACTGGTTTTCTTTAATTACTTTATCTATATCAGTCTTATAAACCTTTAATCTATCTTCTTTTATTTTCCAATTTCAACATAGTTGATTAACAACTAAGTTTGAATCAGAAAATAAATCAATCTTCTTATATCAAAGTTCTACTGCTCTAGTTATCGCTAGGTATACAGCCGTATATTCTGCATCATTATTTGTCTTTATCCCTATATTTTTATATCTTTTCTCAATTTCTTTTCAGTTTTCATCAGTTATATATACTCAAATTCATGCATTTCAAGGATTTCATCTAGCTCATCAATCAGTGTAAATCTTTAGTTTCATAAAGTAATGTTAATATTTTATCTTTTTATCTCTTTATCCATAAATATCTTTATATCATCATCTTCTTCTTTAATTTCTTCTTCATCCATTTTAAAAGTATAATCTTCTATTTTTTCAGTAGTATTTTTTAAATCAAAATTTAACCATTCTTCTTTTTTTATTTCTTTTTCAACTTTATAAGTTTTTCAATTTTCTTCTTTTGTTTTTTTTATATCATTACCTACTTCACTTTTTATATGATTTGAAGATAAACTCATATAAAAATATTTTCTAAAAATTACAGTCAATACCAACACAAGTAAAGCAATAGAAATTTGTATCTTCATAAAAATAGGATCCGCTGAGTTATATAATTCTTTTCACATCATTATTAAAATAAATGGGAATGCAAAAGAAAAAATAACTGATAACAAAAGTGTATATCCTAAATAAGCAACAATATTAATTATTAGTTTAAATATCAAAGGAGCTTGTTTCATAATTTTTAATATTAAAATAATAAAATTATTTATAAAAGTTATTTTTATATTTATATTTTTGCTTTTATTTTTTTATTTATTATTTATTTTATACTAATCTTTTAAAGATTCAACTCAAGCTGTAATTTCAGAAACTTCCTTTGTAATAATAGATTGTCTTGCTTTATTGTACTTCAAAGTTAAGTGATCCGCAATCTTTTTTGCATTATCTTTTGCATTTTTCATAGCTATCATACGAGAACTATGTTCTGATGCTTTTGATTCCAAAAGTAAATCAAAAAACATCATATCCAAGATTATTGGAATTATATGTTCTGCTAACTCTTCTTTACTTGGTTCTACTTTATAAAAAGATTCAGTTTTTGTACTTTTTTCAATTTCACTATCTACATCAAAAAATTGGTTTGCTATCAAAGAAAGATACTCTTTAATATCTTTAGATGATATAGGTAGAAATTCTTTACTAAGAGGTATTTGTTTTATAGTATTTAGAAAATGACTATAAAAAATTACTACTTTGTTATACTTTCAAGTTAGAAATTCATCTCTCAATAATCTAGAAATTCTTTTAGTAAAAATTGGCTGTATATTGTCAGTAAAATCATGTGAAAAATCTGCTATTAGATTATTACCTGTTCTTGTTACAAAATTGGCTGCTTTTTTTCAAATAGTAATAAAATCAACCTCTTCATTTGTTTCTTTCATATAAGAATTTACTTTTTTCATCACTCATATGTTGTATCATCAGCAAAGTCATTTATTTGATGTTACTACTATCGCCAATGTTTTATTTCAATTTCAATACGAAAAAATAGGAAAATTGATTAAAGAATCTTCTATTTTTAAGAATATTTTTAAAATTTCCATAACAAAATTCTTCTTTGCCATAACAGAATCTTGGGCTTTTTTCATTTTTACAGTTGAAATAAGCTCCATAGCTTTTGTTATTTTTCAAGTATTTTTTATAGATGCTATTTTTCTTCTTATCTCTTTAGCTCATGCCATAAATTAGGGATTAGAGAGTATTTTATTTGTTAAGTTCAATAATTTTTCCTAAAATTTCTTTTAATTTTATTTCTTTGTCTTCTTTGATAACTTTTTCTTGGTCAATAGATTCTAGAATAGTTTTTTCATCATCAAGTGCTGCATAAAAATCACTTTCAAATCTAGCAATACGAGAAACATCAATTTCATCTAAAAATCAATTAGTTCAAGCATACATAGCACAAACTTGTTTAGAAACTGAAACTGGAGCATAAACTCATTGTTTTAAAAGTTCCATCATTCTTTTTCATCTTTCTAATTGTTTTCTTGTTGACTCATCCAAATCTGAAGCAAATTGTGAAAATGCTGCAAGTTCTCTATATTGAGCTAAATCTAGTTTCAAAGTTCAAGCTACTTTTTTCATAGCTTTTATTTGAGCTGATCATCATACTCTTGATACAGAAAGTCATACATTGATAGCTGGTTTTTGTCATGAATTAAACAAATCTGATTCCAAAAATATTTGTCAGTCTGTAATTGATATTACATTTGTAGGAATATAAGCTGATACATCTCAAGCTTGTGTTTCAATTATAGGTAAAGCTGTAAGACTTCAAGCTCATAACTCATCATTTAATTTTGCAGCTCTTTCTAATAATCTAGAATGAAGATAAAATACATCTCAAGGATAAGCTTCTCTTCCCGGTGGTCTTCTAAGAAGTAGTGACATTTCTCTATAAGCATTTGCTTGTTTTGATAAATCATCATAAATTATTAATGAATGTTTTCAGTTTAGCATAAAATATTCAGCCATTGCACATCCTGAATAAGGAGCAAGATATTGCATTGCAGCTGGACTAGATGCTCAAGATAAAACAATTATTGTATAATCCATTGCTCATCTTTTTTTCAATTCTTCCATTATTCTAGATACTTTTCATTCTTTTTGTCATATAGCAACATAAACACAAGTTACACCTTTTCATTTTTGGTTTAAGATTGTATCTATAGCTACTTGAGTTTTACCAGTTTGTCTATCTCAAATAATCAATTCTCTTTGTCATCTACCAATAGGTACTAAAGCATCTACTGCTTTTATTCAAGTCTCAAGTGGTTCATGTACTGATTTTCTTGTCATAACTCATGAAGCAACCCTTTCAACAGGATAAAAAGTATCTGTTTTTATATCTCATAATCAATCAACTGGATTTCAAAGTGAATCAACAACTCTTCAAATTAAAGCTTCTCAAACTGGAACTTCCAAAATCTTTCAAGTTGCTTTAACTTTTTCTCATTCTAATATTTTTGAAAATAAATTCAATATAACAACTCAAACAAAATGTTCTTCAAGATTCAAAGCAACTCAAATTGCTCATGACTCAAATTCAACTATTTCATTATATGCTACATTTCTTAGACCTGAAACTTTAGCAATAGAATCTCCTAGATAAAAAACTTCTCAAACATTTTCTATTTCTGGAGTTACATCAACAGAATCAATTCTAGTTTCTATATCCTTTATAATTTTATTTAAAACATCATTTGACATAGCTTTTATAATTAACAATTAATAATTAATAATTAACAATTATTGAATAACAATTGTTAATTTATTTTGTTTTTATTTTTTTAAATTTCTTTCTACTTTTTCAAAACTCAAATCTACAACATCATCATCTTTATAAACTTTCATTCATCAAAGTAAAGATTTTTTAGGCAAAAAAATTATTTCTTCTCTTTTAGGATTACATAAGAAAAATCTATTATAAATTTCTACTGATTTAGTAAAAACAAATTCAATATCAGCATATGGATAATATTCAACCAAATAATAACTCTTATCATTTTTTAATTTAGAAAAGATTCTTTTTCATCTATATCAAAGTTTATTTGTAAGATTACTATATAATCTCAAATCTTTTAAAACTCATCATAATTCTTCTTTGTTCAAATTTGTAAAATCCATACTTTAAGTAATGTAAAATATAAAATGTAAAATTAAGAATTTTTTATACTTTAATTGTATCTAACTCTTTCTCTATAAAATCTTTAGTTATATTTTCTTGTTTAAATAATTTTGAATTTAATTTTATAACAAGATTTACAACATTTGTTCTTATAGAATTCAACATAAATAATCTCTCTTTTTCTATTTCAGAGCTTGCTGATTCAAATAAATCTTTTGCATCATTTTCAGCTCTAAAAACTATGTCTTCTCTTTTCTTTTTTCATATACTTTCTGCTTCATTTATTATCTGGTCTCATTTTAATCTAGCTTCTTTTAATATATCTTCTCTTTTTCATTCTGCATCTTTTACAAGTTTATCTATATTTTTGTAATCTCATTCTAGTTTTTTTTGTTTTATATCTAATTCATCAAGATATGATAAATAAGGCTTAAATATAAACTTATTTAAAACCCAAATAACTAGAATTAATATAACAAACTGTATCGCAAAAGTCTCTGGTGTAACAAATTTTAAATCCATAAATATATAATTAACAATTAATAATTAATAATGAATAATTATTGATAATAACACTTTAATTATCCATTGTTTATTATAATTTTACGAAACCGATAATAAATGCAATAACTAATGCATAGATAGCGATAGCTTCAGCAAATGCGATTGAAAGAATAGCTAATCATTGTATTTTACCAGCAGCTTCTGGGTTTCTACCTACTGCTTCTAATGCAGCTTTACCAATTAACCCGATACCAATACCAGGACCAAAAGCTCAAAGTCCGATTGCAAGAGCCATAGCTAATTCTTTGTAAACTTGAGTAATTTGTACAATTTGAGCACCTGTTTGAGCAACTTCATTCATATCAAAAAAATTAAATTATAAATAAGATCTCAAGATCTAATTAGACCTAAAGAACTGAAAACTGAAAAATAAGTGTAATATAAATAACCTAATTTTCAAATCCCAACTCTTTAATCTTAATGATGTTCTTCGCTTGCCTGTTTAAAGTAAGCTATCATAAGTCAAACAAAAACTACAGCTTGTATAAAAGCAACAAAAACTTCAAAAAACCAAAAAGGTAAAGATAAAAATTTCCCTACTTGGAATACTTGTTCAGACATCATTCAACCTAAGAAAGTTATTACTCATATAAGAACTATTCAAGCAAATATATTTCAAAAAAGTCTCAAAGATAAAGATGCCATACTAGAAGGAAGTCAGATTAAATGCAACCATCCTACAAATACATTTATAAGCTTCATTCAAAGATTATCTCAAGTAAAATTAAAACAATATCATTTAGCAGTAGAAGTAAATCAATGTGTTTTAATTCAAACTCATACAAACATAGTTATAGTAATAAATGCTAAAACAAATGTTGTATTTGGATCAGAATTCATCGGTCTCAAATAATGCAAAATAGTTGGAGAAACTCAAGCTCCTAACCAATCTATAATAAGTCAAAATAAATTTCAGAAAAATATTATCGAAAAAATACCAACAACCAAAGCATAATAATTACGGGCAAATTTCTTACTTCAAAAAGAATCTATTAAATATTTATCAAAAAATCAAACAAAATTAATAAAAAATAATTTTAATCTTGATTTTTTTTCGCTTTTCAAAGCTTTATTTCATAAAATAGAAACAATTAAAATAATAACAAAAAATATACTAGTAGTGATAATAGTATTTGTTATCAATCAACTTACTTGTTCTCATTGTATTGCTGGAATATGTGGTCCTACATGAACTTCTGTAGTAGTCTCATTATTATTTTCTGTCATTTTTTATTTTTTTCTAATATTATAAATCACATATAAAATCAAAGGCACTATAGATAACACAATAAAGATTAATTTAAACATATATATCTCTGAAAAAATTTCGTCAAGTATATGTCAAACCAACAAAAAAGCAAATAAATTTATCAAGATAAAAAGATTTATTTTCAAAATTGTTTTTTTCATACAAAAATTTTATATTTTAGAATAGTTATTTTAAAAAAAAATAGAAAAAAGCAAGTTTTTTTGGCTATTTTCTTAAAAATAGTATTAGAATTCAAGATTTTAAAGATAAAAAAGTAGAGAACAAATATATTTATTCGTTCTCTACTTTTAATTCCACCAAACAAAAAGATACAAGTGTTCAAAGATTACTTAGCACAACGGAAGCCCACATTACTAGTCTGCCCCAAAGGCCGACCCAAGCGCATAGCAAAGACTCCAGCAGAAGAACCATCACTAGCACCAGCCCCACGAATGAAAATATTACTTGCTACTCAGTTTGCATACCGTAGATTTCACATACCACTAGTTATTCATAATCATAAATTTGATCAGTATTTTTTCATATCATTTGTATCATATATACCATTATCATCCCGACTTACTCAATTTGAACTTCAAGCAATACTTGTTTGTCCTAAGTTATAATTAGTTCAATCTATAGTATTTGCTTTATTTACATGTTCCCGTACATTACCAGCCAAGTCTACTATTTCTTCTCAATTTGAGAGTATCAATATATTTCTTGATTTTCAATCATTTCTCTTTTCTGTACAATCTGTTCATGTTGGTTCTGCCCGTGAACTATCTGTATTTCAATCACATCATCTAGTTAAGTTTTCTGATCTACCATTATATATAAATCAACTTCATACAGCATTTCATGACCAGTTACTTTGAGTTGCTTCTATATTTCTTGATACTGTCATCCATTCAGTATTTGTTATTAAGTGGTATCATTCTCAAAGTGATTTACATACTGTTATTGCATTGGTTTGTGTTATTTCTGTTATAGCATATCATCAAGCTTTAGATACTATATCTGTTTTTGATACATTATAATCATCTGTTTCCCAACCTGTTCAAGTAAGCATATTATTTGATGTACTATAACTTGCTTCATATTTCATTATACAAAATCCAGGTTGCATAAATGCTTCATTTCATGGTACTTTGATAAATCATTCTGGGCATGTTGTTGGTCATTCAAAGTTTGTGCTTTTTGATAGTGTTATGAGTGGTCATCATAATTCTACTCAGCTTTGTGTTTTTACTGTTGTATTTGATATGTATGATTTATATATTGTTCCACTTTGTGTTTGTAATAGGTCTATATTTGTTGTGATTGGATTATTTGATATATCTAGCAGTATTCATAGGTTGTTTCATTGTACTTTTGGGTATCTCTTTGTATAGTCTGTGGCTGCATATGTGGTATTTATGAGATTATTTTGTGTTAGAGAATTTCATTCTAGGTATCATAGTAATTGATATGCTGTATTTGTTGCATTTGTATAGTAGACATATGATGTATTATTTAGTGGATCTAAGATTATTTTATTT
>DHWA01000007.1 GCA_002412935.1 Patescibacteria group bacterium UBA5194
CTAATTTTTAATTATAATATATCTATCTAGTAACTCTCAAGTGTTGGACTTGATGTTACAATCTGCAATAAATAATAATATATTTATAATAATTAATAACTTTATTTTGTCAAAATAGTTTTTTTTGTAATTTTTGGTAAAGTAGAATTAAAAACAATGATTACTTATTCATAATATTAATTTAAAATAGTATATAATTACTCAATTATTTCTTTATCTAATCATATAATTTGTAAATCTTTTTGTTTTTTAATAATAATAGTTCTTCTTATAAATTGATATGGAACAATTTCTTTGAATTGTTTATCTCTGGGAGTTTTTAAGATAAGCTTATTTCATTCTAAAGAGAAATTAAGATTATTAAGTTTAGTAAAATATTTATCAGCTTCTTGTTTATTTTTATTATTTATAGTAGTTTTTATTTCGATTTCTAGTCCAGTTCAAGTAATATCAATAATATTATAATTGGTTGTAGGAATAATATTACAATTTAAACAATTCCTGTCATCCAAAATAATCGGTAACTTAAGATTAAGATTTTCTAATCATTCCAATTTTATTTCTTTGAATTCTTTTATATCAAAATTGTATTTTTCTATTTTATCAAAAGATTGTCAGTAGTTATAAAATATATTATATCATCCATATACCATTCAATTCAATCAGATTATTATTGATATTATAGCAAATGTAAATATTCAATTTTTAGAGAATTTTGACTTAGTCAATGATAGTAGAATATAAGTAAAAAATAATACCAAAGATATTTCAATAATTATAAATGAGTATTTCACAATATCTGGTACAAATGAGAAAATTATTTGGTTATCAATTACCCAAGGGAAAAAAACCAAAGGCACAAGAAATATAAAGATAAAAACAAATCAAAATAAAATTGCTAATACAATAATTTTAACTATCACAATAATCAATTTAAATAAGACAATAAAAATACTTAAAATGATTTTAAAAAAATTTATTATTATTTGAATAACAGAAGCAATAATTCATTTATCTATATTTTCTTCTCATAATATTTTTTTAATTTTTGAATTAGCAATTATTTTTTCAATATCATTTTTTTCAATATTGTTTTGTTTATTTAACAATAACATAAGTGCTTCTTCAATGTTATTTTTAGTTTCGTCAAATTCTTGTTTCGTAATTTTTTCTTTTTCTAAATAAAGTTTTAACTTATCAAGATGAGCTTCTAATACAAGAGACGCATCTTCAGACATTTCAAATATTTTTTTATCAATTTTTACTT
This sequence comes from Patescibacteria group bacterium UBA5194, assembly GCA_002412935.1. Classification (GTDB taxonomy): domain Bacteria; phylum Patescibacteriota; class Gracilibacteria; order BD1-5; family UBA6164; genus Altimarinus. The sequence continues at coordinate 1,268 of DHWA01000007.1, forward strand.
TTGTCATATATACATTTTTAAGAATTAATTATTTCAAGATTGAAATTATTTTTTGTCAGAATTGGTATAATAAGTGAAAAAACTTCTTAATAGCTCATTCAAGTCACAAATAATTGATTTCTTTCTTACTACTCTTGACTTCTTCAGGAAGTATAATCGCAAGAAGTACATATAGAATAATTGCATATATATATATAATAAAGAACAAGATTATAAAAAATATTCTCACCCAAATAGGTTCAATATCTAGTGATTTTCATAACCCATAACAAACTCACAAGAATTTTCACTTTTTAGAATTCTTATAGAATTTCTCAAATTTTGGCATTGTAAAATTGAAACTCTTATCTTTTTTCTCTTTTTCTTCTGATAAAATCTCATTTGGTTCTCAGATTTCTTTAATCAAAGATTCAATTGATTTTTTATCAATTTCTCAATTATTTTCTTTTATTTCTATTAATTTTTCTTCAATTCTATCTTTTAGATCTTCATAAATATCAAGATCTACATCATTTTCAAGAACATATTTTTTAAACCTTTCCAAATACTGCTCAAGTGTAGTTTTAGATAAAGAATCTTTTAATTCAAATATATTCTTACTTACAAATATTTTTTCCATATAAAGATTTTTAAGATATAAAATTAATAATATCATTAATTGATTTTTTAGTTCCTTGCCATATTTTATCTAACTCCTTGAATAATAATTTACCACTATCTGTAATTTTAAAATACTTTCTAGGTGGTCAAGAAATTGATTCTTTCCAATAATATGACACATATCAATCGTTTTTTAATCTTGATAGTAATGGATAGAGAGTTCCCTCAACAATAATAAGATTATGAACTTTTAAAATAGCTAGAATATCAGATGAATAACTATCTTTCTTTGATATAACTCCAAGTATTACATATTCTAAAATTCATTTTTTTATCTGTGTTTCAAATTTTTGATAATCCATTTTTAAAAAGTTATTTAGTACCTTGTAATACATAGTAGTATATTTTTAAATATTTAGTTGTCAAATTAATTGTTATTAATCAGTTAATATCTAAAAATTAAATCATAACAATACCAAAATCTATAAACAAAGAAAATCTAGAAGAAAACCTAGGAGCAATCTGATGGAAACTTAATAATGAAGATATGAGATTATTGGATAAAAATGATTTTAGTAATATGAGATAAAATATTTTACTTTATACCAAAGGATTTAGTATTGTTACTTTTATTCATGCATCTTCTAAAGCTCCTATTTCATCATCTTTCAGTTTGGTATTTTTTATTTCATCAATAAGATCCGGATAATCTTCTCATTCATTATTTCAATCATAACAATAATGTCACTTAATTCAAAGAAATTTACCATTAATTATTCATGTTACTAATCAAGTTATACTTTTCTCTTTTAAAACATCTATAGCCTCATTAATTGTTGGAATATTATCTTCATTATATAAAACAGTTAATGTATCTCAAGTTCTTCTATATATTGATACTCCTTCTCAATTTCATTGATTTTCTTCTGCTATACTATCTTCTGTATGAAACATATAAATAACTCCTTCAATTCTCAATTTAATTGCTTCTTGAACTATTTCTAAAATTTGTTTTATTCATCAATCATATACAATATTTTGTTTTTGTATCTTTAATAAAACCTTTTGACAATCTGTAAGTTCTTCTATTGAGAATCTTCATGATATTCTACCTATTGGATCTGTTTTATTAGTATCTGATTTTCAAATTTTTGAAGGCATTTTTTTAAAATTAATATTTAGATTATAATAATATATTATAATTATAAATATGTGATTATCAAGATTATTTTTTTGATTTTTTACTTTCAACTTCTAAACTTTTTTCTATCCAAATATCTAATTCTTCCCTATTTTCTAATAATTCCTCAGGTAATTCATAATAACTTAACATTCAGATTTTTCAGTCTTTTTTAGTGAATTGAAAAGGTTTTGAATTGAATTTTTTATAATCATCTATATTATTTTTTCATACTTTAAAATAAATAACATCATTCAAATAAAAACAAAAAACTTTCTTGTTTTTATAAATTGCATATCAAGAAAACATAGGTTTTTTACTAAACTGTTCATCTCATTTTAAACAATCTTGTAAAAAATAATTTAAATATTCTGGTATTTTTTTAGGCATTTTTTAGATAAATTATAATAATAAATATTATTATTTTTTGTTAAACAAGCTTAAGATATGCTTCTTTTCAATCTGAAAGTATTCTTATTTTAGTTAATTTCATATTGGAACAAAAAAGTCAAAATAATTCTTTTCAAGTTCTTTTTGAGATAATAATACTTAAAGGTGGTTTATGTAAAAATGATTTTGGTGCATGACCTTGCGAAATATCTAGTATATTTGAACCCCTAATTACAGTAGTAAATGGGCTTACAATCAAACACATTGGTATATTTTTTTGTGCTATATTTTCTATTTCTTTTTGGTGTCATTTAAAGAAATCATTTGCAGTTTCAAATACAAATCATTCAATTTCATTATCCTTAAGTCTTGTTGATACACTTCAAAAATTAATTTCTATTCATTCAGGTGGAGTTATTCCTCTAACAAACATTGCTTGATATTCATTATCTTCTAATTCTCGGTTATCTAAAGAAAAGTTGGCTTGTTCAATTTCTCTTGTTTTTAAATATTGCAAGAAGAAAAGTTCGTTTTCATTTTGTTTATTTTCTCATCAAATCTTATATTGAAATTCCATAATTGGACAATTTCTATTGTCAAATCTCTCAAAATTTCTATATTCTTCATATTTCATGATTAATTTTCTATAAATTTCAGTTATTTCACTATCTTTTTTGATAATATTATTTTTTCATCAAATAAAATTCTCATAAATGTAATAATTTCACTGTACTGAAGAATCAGCTACAATAGAATAATTATTTCATGAAATATGTTCCCAAATAGAATATGAAGCATCTAAAAAATCTAGTCAATTAGATTCACAGTTTTCTTTTAAATTTTTATTAAACTCTGTAATTATTCATCATAAACTAGGAGATGTATAACCATAAAAATCATCACCATATATTTCAAATTCTCAATCATTTGTTCTATATATTTTCCATGTGGGTAAAAGTCAGGATTTTCAAGAATAATCTTGAGGATGTTCACTTCTAAGTAAAATTTCCCTACAATCTGATATAGATAAAAGCAAAGCATCTTCAATAGTAGGAAATCTTCTTGGAACTAATCATCACTTTGATTCAATATATTCTGAAATTTCAATTTTTGGTTTTAAAGGTAGATTTGCAGAATAATAATCTAATTTTTTTATTCATTCTACTTTTTCAGCAGTTCCAGTTGTTAAATTATTTAAAGCAGTTTTATTTTGGACTATTGGTATACCTGGTTCAATATTGATTTTATTCATATTAACTCAAAGGATTAACTTTTAAATTAAGGATCTTAATTTATTTAATTCAATATAAAATTATCTCTGTAATCTATGATAATTCAAACCTAATTGCTCAGTAATTTTTTCCATGAAATTAAATAACAACATTAGCATATATAATTAATCATAAAAGTCAAGATTAGTAAAACTTAGGTAAATAAAAACCTCAAGAATTAATCTTGAGGGTTTTATTATAAATTAGAGACTGGTAAATTTTATTAGTTTACCTTTTCCATTCGTAATCTACAGCATATTGATACACTATAGAGTTATCTTTTTGAGTATCCTCTCATTGAACTACTACCCATATTCCAGTTTGAGTCTCAAATACAGCCAAAGGATCACATGAAATTATATCATTTATTTTATTACAATTTAATAATGCTCTGTATAAATTGTGTCCATCTTCATAATCTACATAAACATAATTATATGAAATAAAACCATATCAATCTGCAAACCATTTATCATTTGTTGGTACTATAGTAGAATATGAAGTCATAATTTCTGTGATATTTTGATTTACATAATCCATAACATCTTGATAAGACATTTCAGGAACAACAAGTCATGTACATCTATAATTAATTTCAGCAGTTTTTGTATTTTCAGAAACTACACAAGCTGGATTACATCCATCTATTATTGGATCAAGATTTGCATCAAACCACCAAGTTTTTGAATTTGTATTATAATATCCTGTTCATATTGTTTCTCAAGTTCCAATACAACTTTGTTCAGCTATGACTCTAGCTTGAGATTCTGTTAATCATATTTTATCTGAATCATTTACAGTAAAATCAATTATATTACTTTGTTTTCACCAAGGATTTACATATATTTTATAATCTCAAGGAATTAAAGTTAGCCAAGAATCACAAGCTAAACCACTATATGAAGTATCACTTTGGCATAACTGAGATTTTAAAGTAATATTTATAAGATTTGAAGTTGATCATGTTTCAGAGTAAATAATTCATTTTATACCTTGATCATTTTCAATCCAAACATTTTTATCTCATTCAAAACCCGAAAAATTACAACCTCTGATTACAATTTTTGTATCAACAGTTCCTGAATTTGTTGATATAGAAGTAATTACTGGAGTACCTTCAGTTTCATCTACACAACTAACTTTATAATCAGGTGTTGCATTAATAGCATTCACTCAAACTAAAAAAATCCATCCACGAACTCAAACTGTATTATAATCAGTAAATGAATTACTCAATATCCCAATTGTCATAGCAGCATCAACATATCAAGCTCTCCAATCTACTAAAGAATTATTTTTAGAAATATCCCTTGCTTGAAGAATCATTTTCAATGCTTCTATTTTTGATACATTATCATCTGGTCTAAATAAAGAATTTGGAGCGATAAAACCTCTAGCTAGAGCAGTTTCTGCATATTTACATCACCAATCAGATTCAGATAAGTCAGCAAATTTACCTGTGCAAGTGTCTCAAACTTTTATAAGAGATAAATTTATCATAACTTTAAGCATCTCTCTTCTTGTAATAGAGACATCTAAATTATAAGCTTCAGGATTACTTGACTGGTCAACAATTACTCAAATAGAAGACAAGTTATTTGCTGCATCTATTTCTGTAGTTACATTTGTAGCATTTGCAAAAGAAATAGTTGAAAATAAAAGTACCGTTAAACCTAGCATAGTAACAACTTTTTTAATAATATTATTCATATAATAAATAATTAGAAAATAAAAATAGTGTCTATTTGCCATAGTGGTTTATAGATTAATATTTTACTTATAAATAACTTAATAAATTTTATATATTATGTGAGTTTATAATATAAATGTAAGAAAAATGTAAGAAAACTAAATATATATTAAAAACTCTTAATATTTATACTATGAGTAGAAAGATTAACAAATATATTTCTTGGAAATATGAAATTGTTTGAGGTATTGCTTTTTTAATTGGAATTATGTTTCTTATCGGTTGGAATAAAAAAATAAGTAAAAATCCAAAAACTCAAGAATTAATTCTTGAGTTTTTGAATTAAATTATGGATTGGTGAAGTTAATTAGTAGAAATCTAAACATTTTGGTAGAATAATTATTTAAATTAATCTTTTATTTACTATTATCAATAATTTCAATTTGTTTTTCTATATCGATATCATAATCAATAAAATGCAAAGTATTAACTCCAGTCATATTAACACTATTAATATGATTTATATTGTCTTCTATAAACAATATATCGTTTGGTTTTATATTATTCTTTTTTATAATATAGTTTATATTTTCTACCTTACTTCCATTTTCAAATGCTAATAATTCTTGAAAATAATTTTTAATATTTAATGAATTAAATATTCTATTTACTCAATCTATAGGCAAAGCTGAATTAGTAAAAAATACATATTTTTCATTATTTTCTTTAATAAAATTAATAACATTGTCATTTTTTATTGGATTAGATTCAATAATAGCATTCTCATAATTAATATCATTGAGAACTAATTCTTTATCAAAAGGTATCAATTCATAAATCCTATCAATTATTAATTTCCTATTTATTCAAAGACTTAATATTTCTTTAACTCATGGAAAATCATATAAAGTATATTTTTGTAAAATATTTTTTATATTTTCTTTTTTCTTAGAAGTAGATTTAATAATTACTCAATCAATATCAAAAACTATTACTTTCATATTTTTTACTTTAAATTATATTAATTCAATATATTCCCTCAATCAACTACTATAATATCTCAATTTATTGCATCGTTTTGAAGCAAAAATAATGCAGTTTTTGAAATTTCTTGAGGTTTCATAAATCTATTTATCATAGATTCTTTTGCTCTTATATTTAAGAAGTTTTCATCAGTTCAATCCCATTGTGGAGTTTCTGTACTTCATGGAGCTATTCAATTTACTAAAATCTTTCAATTAAAAGTTCTTGCCATAATTTTTGTATATAAATCCATTGATGCTTTTGAACAATCATATTCTGGTGCTCTTATTCATCATGTATAAGAAAATGGATTAATTCATGCTATAGATGATATATTGATAATTTTTCATAAATCTCATTTAAATACTTCTCCGAATTTTTCAGTAGCATAAACACAACTAAAAAAATTTGTTTCAAAAACTTTTTTATATCTTTTATCTGTTTCAGGATATCCATCCTTTGTTAAAAAAATCCCTGCATTATTTACCAATATATCTACTCATCCAAATTTATCAATAACATCTTTAAAAAGATTACTAATATCATCAATATTTGAAACATCTGATTTCATAATCATATACTCCGAAGTTATTTTTTTAATTTCATCTTCAAATCTCTGAGCATTTTTATCATCTGAAACATATGTTGAACAAACCTTTATTCATGCTTTTGCAAATTCTATTGAAATAGCCTCTCAGATTCACTTAGTGCCTCAAGTAACAATAGCAACTTTATTTTTTAATTCCATATGTTTATAATATTTTAAAATAATTACTAATATAATATATATTTTCTCTAAAATAACAATTTTTTGAGTAAAAAAACCTCAAGAATTAATTCTTGAGGTTTTGGCTTTAAATTATAAACTTATGGACTTTACCTTTTTACAATCTCAATCTATAGCATATTGATACACTATAGAATTATCTTTTTGAGTATACTCTTATTGAACGACTACTATTTAATCATTACACATATTTATATAATATAAATTTCATTCATCATCTATCGCATTTGATAAAGCAGTAACAGGTAGATTTGTGTCATTATCTTTTATTTCAATCAAATACATAACTTTATCAACTATGTTTCCATTTATATCTTTTAATTCTTGAACTTTCTTTGATTCTAATGATATATCATAACAAGGATCATTTGGACATTTATTGAATTCAGCTTTTTTCATTATTTCAAATTTAGCATAAGCTGAATCAAAATCTTCAGCAAGTTTTTCAGAATATACTATATCACCACATATATCTTTACTTGCCCTATATATTATTTTTTCTATTGTATAGTCAGGTGTTGCATTAATAGCATTTGCTCAAACTAAAAATATCCATCCACGAACTCAAGCTGTATTATAATCAGTAAATGAATTACTTAATATCCCAATTGTCACAGCAGCATCTACATATCAAGCTCTCCAATCTTCTAAGGAATTATTTTTAGAAATATTCCTTGCTTGAAGAATCATTTTCAATGCTTCTACTTTTGACACATTATCATCTGGTCTAAATAAAGAATTTGGAGCGATAAAACCTCTAGCTAGAGCAGTTTCTGCATATTTACATCACCAATCAGATTCTTGTAGATCAGCAAATTTACCAGTGCAAGTGTCTCAAACTTTTATAAGAGATAAATTTATCATAACTTTAAGCATCTCTCTTCTTGTAATAGAGACATCTAAATTATAAGCTTCAGGATTACTTGACTGGTCAACAATTACTCAAATAGAAGACAAGTTATTTGCTGCATCTATTTCTGTAGTTACATTTGTAGCATTTGCAAAAGAAATAGTTGAAAATAAAAGTACCGTTAAACCTAGCATAGTAACAACTTTTTTAATAACATTATTCATATAATAAATAATTAGAAAATAAAAAAATGATATCTATTTACCACAGCGGTTTATAGATTAATACTATACTGAAAAAAACAGAAATTACAATTATTAATTCTTATGATGGCTTTGTAATCAAATTAAAATTTATAATGTTATGTGAGGATTTAATTTATATAATATAACCTAAAGAATTAGATAAAAAGTTAATCTTCATAATCACAATTTAAACCTCTACATTGAGAAATAATTGAATCTAATATCTCTTTAGAAGTCATTTTTGTAGACCAGTTAAATTCTTCTAAAAAATTTTTTACGACTCTTATTGCATTACCATTAGAATTTAATAATAATTCCTTATCACAACTAGAAATATCACAATATAACATTTTTCAATTAGTAAAAAATAACATTCTTTTTCATTCAATATATTTATTTCAATCAAGGACTTTTAATAAATTCTCATCTACATACATACTATCACTAAGTATTTTTACTCATGGAATTTTAATCTCAAATGCTTCAGATAATTCTTCTCAAGTAAGTCTATTTAGTGGAGTTCATTTATCTAAATACTTATTTAAAAAAACAACTAAAGGATCACTATTATCATTTATCTTTTCTCATAATAATACAGAACAAATTAACTTTCTTACATCTTCAATATTTTTATAAGTTACATTTCAAAATAATGCTTTTCTATATTCAAAAACAAATCTATCTCTATCATATTCTTCTAATTTCATAATTATTAATTATTTAAATACTATTATTAATTAGACCATGCTAATATTTGTTTTTCAAGAATTTTATTTATTTTATTACAAACCAATTTTTTTCATCATCATTTCATTCACCTCTCATTATATCTGCTATAGCAATACTACATCAGTATTTTAAAGTATCAATTTTTTCGGTATTAGAAAGCTCAGAATCTCAATCTATTATTTTAATATGCTTTTGCAATACTTTTTTAATCGTTCATAAATTATGTTCCATAAAAATTCAATTTATGTAAATTGTAATTTGAAGTGCA
>DHWA01000052.1 GCA_002412935.1 Patescibacteria group bacterium UBA5194
TAACAAATTTAGTTTAAATTTAAGTTTGTGTATTACCTTACAATTGCCACTTAGAAAAAAAAGAAAAACACAAACAAAAAATTATTTTAATATTCTAACAATAACTTATGAAAAATACAAAAATCAACTGTCATTGCGAGAGTAACGAATCAATCCAGAAATCGTGAAATAACATAGTGAATGGATTGCTTCATAAAAATTCGCAATGACAGTATACTAATAAAAAGTCCGGACTTAATCCACATAACAAAGCCTTCACTCTAGTAGAACTAATCGTAGTAATCACAATCCTAGCAATACTATGAACAATAGCTTTTATATCATTCCAATGATACTCATCAAATGCTAGAGACTGAGTAAGAACAGCAGATATGAATAATATAAACAAATGACTTGCACTATTTCAATTAAAATGATGAATATACCCAAAACCAGATAATTCAGTAACAATCAGTGCATCAGGAACAATAATATGATATGAATGAGTAGTCTGAGAAAATGCAAGTAGAATAATAAATACAAATAAAATAATCCTAGATCCACTAGATAATACATCATATGTCTACTATACAAATGCAACAAATACAACATATCAATTACTATGATATTTAGAATGAAATTCTCTAACACAAAATAATCTCATAAATACCACATATGCAGCCACAGACTATACCAAGAGATACCCAAAAGTACTATGAAATAATCTATGAATATTACTAGATACTTCCAATAATCAAATAACAACAAACATAGACTTATTCTTAGCACAAAGCTGAGTAACATATAATTCATACATATCAAATACAACAATAAAAACACTAAGCTGAGTAGAACTATGATGACCACTAACAACACTATCAAGAAGTCTAAACTTTGAATCACCAACAACTTGTCCAGAATGATTTATCAAAGTACCATGAAATGAAGAATTTATGCAACCTGGATTTTGTGTAATGAAATATGAAGCAACATATACAGATGCAGATACACCAAATACTTGTGATTGAACTTGCCCAGCAACACCAGTAGAAAACACAGCTGGTACAACTTACCGGACAGATTGGAATACAGTAACATATACATGAGCAAAGATACCAGTATCAATGGTATGAAAATATCCAATAGCAAAAATAACACAATTACAAGCAATAGATGCATGTTCAAAAATGTGAGCTTGATATCACCTTATAACAAATAATGAGTGGATGACAATAGCAAGAGATATAGAAGCAAATAAAGATAATTGGTCTACAAGTATTGTATGAAGTTGATTTATATATAATTGAGTATCAAATAGTACTATGTGATGTGCTTGAGTAACAAAAACTATATATCCATCATTAACAAGAAATCGGGTAACAAAAACATGATGATGATTTGGTAATGATACTTGTGATGCAAAAAGACAATTACAATTATCAAATTGAGAAATAGTATGGGATCTAGCTTGAAATGTATGGGAACATGTAAATAAAGCAAATACTATAGATTGAACTAATTATAATTTGTGACAAACAAGTATTGCTTGAAGTTCAAATTGAGTAAGTCGGGATGATAATGGTATATATGATACAAATGATATGAAAAAATACTGATCAAATTTATGATTATGAATAACTAGTGGTATGTGAAATCTACGGTATGCAAACTGAGTTGCAAATAATATTTTCATTCGTGGGGCTAATGCTAGTTATGGTTCTAATGCTGGAGTATTTGCGGTGCACTTGGGTAGGACTTCTGGTACTCAGCTTCGTTCTATGGGCTTCCGTTGTGCTAAGTAATCTTTGGACACTTGTATATTTTTGTTTGAGGTAGGTAAAAATAAGTACCAGATTTTAAAACTATGGTACCGGTTCCCTCAAAAGGAATTGGTATCTGGAATAAATCGTATTTATCTCATATTTAAAAACAAAAATGCTTACTATTTACTATAGTAAAAAAATGGTTGATTTTTATTAAAAATTTTCTATAATTTTATAAGATTAATTAATAATATGAAATTATAGAAGATAATATTTTGATATATTTTTTTGATGCTGATAGTAGGTGAGATATTTATAAATAATTATTTCAAAAAAGCTTGATTAAAATTTTAATCAAGCTTTTTATATTTTCTTAAACCAATAGAGATAATTCTTTTTTTTCTTCACTTGTTAGGTAGGCTAGATATTTCAAAAAATTAAGCTTTTCCTGTTCCGTTATAATTATAGAATTAACTATCTTATCCAACAAAGTGTTATCAAAAAGGATTTTTCTTTTTTTGTTGTATTTTTCCATATAATTTATATCATAAATATAAAGGTTAAGAAATAATAACTACACACATATATATTATGACATACATTTTATGTATTGTCAAATATATTGAGTTTAAATTATTTATTTACTTTGTCAATTCATTATTTTTTGTTAAAATTTTATGATAATTATTTGAATAGATCCTTGAACAACAACTGTTTGATATGCTATTTCAAAGAAAGAATGAAATTCTATTTCTTTGGTTGATTATGGTATCATAAAAACTATTCCAAAAATAGATAATGCATTAAAATTACTTGAAATATGAACTGATTTAAAAGTTCTTATAGAAAAACATAATCCAGATTTAGCTTGTATAGAAAAATTGTATTTTACAAATAATATAAAAACAGGGATAAGTGTATCAGAAGCAAGAGGAGTTATTATTTATGAATTTATGAAAAATAACATAGAAATTATAGAATACACTCCACTTGAAGTTAAAAAATATATAGCTTGAAATGGAAAAGCCACAAAACAACAAATCCAAAATGCTATAAAAATATTTTTTAAACTAGATAAAGTCCCGAAGCCAGATGATGTAGCTGATGCCATTGCAATTTGTTACTTATGAGCTTTGAGTTTGAAAGTATAGAAATGTAAATATGTCTTTGTCATTCCCGTGAAGACGGGAATCTTCATTATATAATTTTCTTAGTATGGATATAATTAAACTGTTAACGATATGTTTTCGATATTTTAGAACAATACAAGGTAGATTCCCTTCTTCAAGGGAATGACAAATTAAAAGTAAATAATTAACTGACAACTGATAACTCCCAAATGATAACTTTTAACTTTTAAAGTATGTTTTCAAAAGAACAATTACAAAATTTTTTAGATAAAAAAGACAATAAAAAACTCGTAGTTATTTATTGACCAACAGCATGCTGAAAAACAGCTATTAGTATAGATATTGCTAAGATGTTAAATACTGAAATTATATCCACAGATAGTAGGCAGATTTTTAAGTTTATGGATATATGAACAGCCAAGGTTACAGAAGAAGAAAAAAGTTGAGTAAAACATCATATGATAGATATAGTTAGTCCAGATGAAGAGTATTCTGTAGGACAATTTAAAAAAGAAGCAACAATAATAATAAATAATCTATGGAAAGCTTGAAAAATCCCGATTCTTTGTTGATGAACAGGACTTTATATAGATAGTTTGATTTATGATTTTTCTATACCAAAAGTTGAACCAAATAAAAAATTAAGAGAAGAATTAGAAGATGAAGCTAAAAAATATTGAAATGAATTTGTTTATGAAAAACTTGTAAAATTAGATCCTGAATATGCAAAAACAGTTCATCCAAATAATCTCAGGTATGTTATAAGAGCAATCGAAGTAAAAATTATGACAGGAATTGCGAAAAGTGAATTTATATGAGAAAAAAAGTTAAAATATGATACTTTTTTTATTAATCCTTATGATGGAGATAGAAAAATCCTTTATGGTAGAATAGATAGAAGAGTGCATATAATGATAGAAATGTGATTAATTGAGGAAGTAAAAAATCTGTTAAATATGTGATACAAAGAATCAGATTTTGGTATGGAAACTATATGATACAAAGAGATTATTTCTCACCTAAATTGAGAGATTACTCTAGATGAAGCTATTTCTAAAATTCAACAAAACTCAAGAAATTATGCAAAAAGACAATTAACTTGGTTTAGAAAGTATGATAAAATAGAAATAAAATATATGATAAAATAAAAATAATTGTTTTATATTGTCATTCCGGAGGCCTGTACTCTTGAGAGTATGATCCGGAATGACAAATTTTACTATTGAAAAACAGTAAAATCAAAGGCTTCAATAGTTGTTTGTTGTGGGATATATAGTTTTAAATCTTTTCTATATCAAGTTGATTTTCAAGAAGTTCTTATAATAGCATAATAATTTGCTATACTGGGATTTGTTCAAAAATCTATTTTATATTCTAGATAAGGCATTTTTTTAAAATCATCAGTAAGTAATTCATTTACGACTGAGAGTTTAAGTATACATCAAGATACTGTACAGTTTTCATCAGTATAGAAATCTGAAAAAGTTTTTCAAGTTCAGGTAAGAGTATATCAATTTTTAGAACTAAAATTTATTCATGAAGTACATCAGCTAGAATTACATATATCACTATACATAATTTGACTTCAACTAGAATTTAGAGTTTCATTTTCTGATGATAATTGCCAATTTATAATTGGATCAGTTCATCATGAAAATAAAATAGTACTTCAACTATCATCAAATTGAGGAACTTTAAAATAAAAATTTACATTACCCCAAATTATATTTCATTTTAATAATAATTGTACTGGATTTGAAATTGAGATTTTATTGTAATCAATATCAAATTCACTAGTTCAGTCTAATGTAATAGGTATAGTTGTTCATGTAGAAGTTAAAGAATAATAATATCATAAATTAGAACCTGTCATAGTATTACCTGTTTCAAAATAAGCATCTTCCTTTTTCATAGAAAAAAGCACATCTTCTATTCATTTATTAGCTTCATAATAAGCTTTTGTTCAGTTTTCCATTCATTTTGTATTTCTAGAGAATGGTATAATATATTCTAGTAAATATAAAGCTAGTAGATTTGTTATAACCATCAAAAACATTGCAACTATGAGAGCAAATCATTTATTGTTATTATTTTGCATAAAGATTATGAGTTAGAGAATATTTGGATCTATTTTATTTTTGACTAAATAAATCACTCAAAGCAATAGTTGTAGAGAAAGTTAATTCAGGGATTTTTCATTTTATTCATCATCTTTTGCTCCGACTTGGAGTTAGTGTGTATTTTATTCTTAGATATGGAGAAAAATTCGAACTACTTAATGAATCTTTCCATGATAAATTTATATCTTTATTTGGAAATAGATAAAATTCTAAATTTTTTACATTTATAGATTTAGGAAATAATGGAACCCAATAATTTCAAGAATTACTTCAAGCCACAAGTCATCAAGTTCAAGCAAAATCAGAATTAATTACCCAAGTTTCAGGATTTCAATCATAAGCTCAAGTTCATAAATCATGACTTTTTCACAAATCTTTTAAATCTAATTTTAAAAATTCTATACTACCAAGACATCAAGATCAAGTTGGAGTTTTTGGAATTGAAAAATTACAATTAGCGCCTGTTGGTCTATCAGGGTCTTCTATAACATTCCACCTAAATAAAGTTCTAGTTTTCTTATTTCAACTTACTAAATAAAGTTCTTGAACTTCTCATGAATTAGCAATAGCTTCAGGTCAAATTCATATATTTTCATCATCATCATCTCATAATATGTCCCCATCACCATTTTCATCTCATAAAATAGTATCATTATTTATATTTGAATTATAATCCATAAATTGAAATGTATATTGTCAAAATCTCTGAGGTTCTCATATTACATTAGTTCAATAAATATTAAAATTATTGTTATAACATCATCAAGTTCACATTGAAGTACCACTTCAACTTCTACAAAAATAAAAATAATCTCAATAAGAATCTGTTCATACAGTTCATCATGAACCAAAGTTTCAAAATCAAGTATCGTATTTATAGTGTCAGCTTAAAAATTCATCTAAAGGATATCATTCATTAACAACTTTTCTATTAAAGTATTCTTCATAATCTATAACTCATCATTTTTTTATTTCCTCAAAAAGTCTTTCTGAAAAAAAGTAAGATTCTTTTTCTATATTTGTCTCTCATATAAGTTTGATTTTTCATACAGAAACTGCAGAAAAAGCATAAAATCAAGAAGTTATTATTATTGAAAAAAGGGTAATTCAAATCATTATTTCTATAAGAGTAAATGCTTTGAGAGTTTTGAGTTGTCATTGCGAGCTTTTATGAAGCAATCCAGTTTCTATATTATTTCAAGTTCTCTGGATTGCTTCACTATCGTTCGCAATGACATTTTCTTGCATTTTGTATGCTATATTCTTTTTCATTATAGTTAAACTAAAAAGTAAATTTTTTTTAAATTTATTATCTATAAAATAAAAAATCAATTAAATCTTTAAAAAATCTTCAAATCTTATAAAAAGTTGGGTTTTCCCAAAAGTACTTTGGCCATAATCTGAAAATAAAATCAAAAAAATCAAAAAAAATTGTTTTTATTTTAATTGTCTTATTTGAAAAGAATATATTAATACTCTTTAGAGAAGAATAAAAAAAACTAAAAACAAATTCTATAAAATCAAAAAATTTATTTTCTATTTTAATTTTATTTTTATACATTTTTGTATATACTAAGAAAAATATTTTTAAATATTATAAAAATATTTTTCTAATAGTAAATAAATTTTTATTTTTTACATATTAATATGGAATATAGAGATAGAGCAAAAAGCAGAAAAATTAAAAGACAATTATTACATACAATTGATTTGATAAAATTAAAAGGCTTTAATTTGTCTACTGCAAAGAAAATTGTATTGGCTTGAGTTGTATTTTGACTTATTTCACTTTTTTTAAATTGGACAGATTCTACATCTACTGTATCTGGAAATATACATAATTCATTTTCTAATTTAGTATGAAGAACAGGAGTATCACTTCTGATATTACAAATTTTCATTACATTTTTAATTTTTTCTAGAAAAAACAAAGAAAAATTAAAATTAAGCATAGATTCACATATAAAGGATTTTTCATTGATTATCATAAGTGGAGTTTTTACTATAGTAGTTTCTATAAATGCTTTAAATAGTGTATCTTGATTACAAACATTTTCAGCTGATATAATTTACTGAGCTTGAATAATAGCAGAGATATGTGCTTGAATTATGATAACAGCAGGTTGAATCCTACTTAGAAAAGAGTTCTATAAAAATATAAATAAAGTTTATATAAATGAATCAGAAGATGAAGAAACTGATAATATAGATGAAGATAGTAATATGAGTTTACCATTTTAAAATAATTTTAGATATAAAATAAAGAAGCATTAAGTATTTTTTTACTTAGTGTTTTTTTATGAAAAACTTTTGACTTTTAATAGTTGGCACATATAATAGCAAGGTGCTAAGCAGCTCTTTATTTCTTAATTTTTAAAATTATGAATATTGAAAAATTTACAATAAATGCTAGTTCTAGAATTGCTGAAAGTCAGGATTTGGCTAATAGAAACAAAAATCCAGAAATTACATGATTACATTTACTTTACTCTATGCTACAAAGTGAAGATAGTATAGTAAAAGAGATACTTCTTGATTTGTGAGTTGATTTAATGATTTTGAAAGCAAATATAAAAAAAGAACTTGATAATTTACCAAAAATAGAATGAAATTATACATTAAATTTAAGTCATGAATTAAATAATATTTTAAATGAAGCTCAGAGTATTGCCCAAAATTACAAAGATGAATTTGCTACGGAAGAACATCTACTATTATCAATTATCAAAAATTGAAGTGATAAAATAAAAACTATTCTAAAATCATTTAATATAACTTATGATGAAGTTTTAAAAGTAATTGAAAAATTTAGAAATTGAGAAAAGATTAGAGATAATGATGGAGAAAATAAATTAAATGCTTTGAAAAAGTATTGAATAGATTTAGTTGATTTAGCTCGTAAATGAAAAATAGATCCAGTTATATGAAGAGAAGAAGAAATAAGAAGAACTCTGCAAATATTATCAAGAAGAACAAAAAATAACCCAGTTTTGATTTGAGATCCTGGGGTTTGAAAAACTGCAATTATAGAATGAATTGCTAGAAAAATAGTTGAAAAAGAAGTACCAGATAATCTGTTACACAAAAGAATAATATCTCTAGATATGGGTTCTCTTTTGGCTTGAGCAAAGTATAGATGAGAATTTGAAGAGAGGTTGAAAGCAGTTATAAAAGAAGTAGAAAAATCAAATGGTAACATCATACTTTTTATAGATGAACTTCATACTATTGTATGAGCTTGAGCTTCAGAATGACAAGCCGATGCTTGAAATTTACTTAAACCAAGCTTAGCTAGATGAGCTTTGCATATGATTTGAGCAACAACAATAAATGAATACAGAAAATACATAGAAAAAGATGCCGCATTAGAAAGGAGATTTGCTTCAGTACTCGTAGATGAACCAAGTGTGGAAGATACTTTAGCAATTTTGAGATGAATAAAAGAAAAATATGAAACTCATCATGGTATAAAAATTTCTGATTCGGCAATTGTTGCATCAGTTGAACTTAGTGTAAAATATATTCCAGACAGAAAATTACCAGATAAAGCGATAGATTTGATAGATGAAGCTTTGTCTTCAGTAAAACTTAATACTATTTCAAAACCAGTTGATTTAGATATTTTGGATAAGAAAATTAGAAGTTTAGAAATAGAATTAGAGGCAAAAAAAACTGAAATGGGTACCGGTACCAAAAAAGAGGTACCGGTACCTGAGAAGGATAATCTTGATAAACTAAGACAAGAAATTGCATCAAAAAAAGAAGAATACACTAGACTAGAATCAACTTGGAAAAAAGAAAAAGACTTGATAAATTGATCTAAAGAAATTAGAGAAAAAATAGAAGTATTAAAACAAAAATCTAAAGATTTTGAAAGAGAAGCCAACTTTGCAGAAGTAGCTAAAATAAATTATGGAGAAATCCCTGCTTTGGAAAAAGAAATTGTAGAAATAGATAATAAGCTAGAAGAAATAAAAAAATCTGGTAAATCATATCTTAGAGATAAAGTTGAAGTTGAAGATATTTGAGAAATTGTTTCAAAATGGACTTGAATTCCTGTGACTAAACTTATTGAGTCAGAAAAAGAAAAATTATTGAAACTTGAAGATATATTAAAACAAACTGTTATCTGACAGGATAAAGCAATTATAGCTATTTCAAATGCTATCAGGAGATCAAGAGCTGGACTTTCAGAAGAATGAAAACCAATTTGAAGTTTCTTATTTCTATGACCTACTTGAGTTGGTAAAACCGAGACAGCTAAAGCACTTGCTTTGAATTTATTTAATTCTAAAGAGGCTTTTATAAGGATAGATATGAGCGAATATATGGAAAAATTTTCAGTTCAAAGACTTATATGAGCTCCTCCTGGATATGTATGATACGAAGAATGATGACAATTAACAGAAGCAGTTAGGAGAAAACCATTTTCAGTAATACTCTTTGATGAAATAGAAAAAGCTCATCCTGATGTATTTAATACACTACTACAAGTACTTGATGATGGTAGATTAACAGATAGTAAATGAAAAACTGTAAATTTTCAAAACACTATAATAATTTTGACAAGCAACATAGGTAGTCAGAAAATACAAGAAATGATAGAGCAAAAAAAGACTTATGAAGAAATAAATAAAGAGGTACTAGGAGAATTAAAAAATCATTTTAGACCAGAGTTTATAAATAGGATAGATGATATAATTGTTTATAATCCTTTGGATAAAGTAATGCTTGAAAAAATAATTGATTTATTACTTGAAAATGTAGCAAAAATATTAAGTGAAAAAAACATAAAAGTTAGTTTTGATAAAAAATTAAAAGATTATTTGATAAGTGTTTGATATGATATAGAATTCTGAGCAAGACCTATGAAAAGGGCAATTACAAGCATAGTTTTAAATGAATTATCTAATTATTTATTGAAATGAGAAATCGTGGACTGAGACAGTGTAACTTTAAGTGTAGAAAATGATAAGTTAAAAATTTTGAAAAAATAATGTTTTGAGATATAATGTAGCAGAATGACAAGAAAACTTAATAATAACTTCTTATGTTAAAAATCCAAACTTGAATAAAAAATGAAATACTTAGAAAAGTTAGTGAAGATATTAAACCAGATGAGTTTAATGCTTATTTTAAGCTGGGGAAAGAGATGATAAAATACATAAAAAATCCTAAAAATGGATGAGTATGACTTGCTGCTCCTCAAGTTTGATTCAATAAGAGACTTATAGTTGTAAGTCTAATAAAAGACTGGGATGATGAAAAATATCCAACAATAATGATGATAAATCCTGTTATAATTGAATTTTCTCCAGAAACTTGTATAGAGAGAGAATGATGTTTATCAGTTCCAGGTAAAAAATGAGAAGTCCTTAGACCTAAAAATATAAAAATAAGTTTTATTGATGATAAGAAAAAAGAAATAACTTTATATCTAAGCTGACTTTCAGCTCGTATAGTTCAACATGAAATTGATCATCTTGATTGAGTACTTTTTGTAGATAGATTGGTGAAATAATCAATGACAAAAATAAAAAAGATTGGCTTAATGGAAAAATCTCTGTGGCTGTAAAAATATAATAACTACTTTCAATCAAGAAGACTAAAGGCAACTTTTAGTCTTCTTTCCTTTTTTAATCATGGATGAAGTTTTAGCTTTGTTTTTAAATGTGTAAAAGATCAGTCTAAACTATTTGTGGTATTAGGAATATCAATAGTTCAAATGTAATCATACCAAGTCCATAGATATTTAAGGTTTCTTTTTAAGCTATTATAAGCACTTCTTGTTCTTGAATGTATATATCTGGTTTTTCAACTAATAGGATTTATACTAATTTCATCTAGAAATGTTTTATATTTCTCATACCATTCATCTAACCAAAAAGTAAAGCTTTCTTTATCTGTTTTAGTCAATAATAATGTTATTTCTCTTAATCTAATATTTGCCTCTAATTTAGGTTTTTTAGTTATATACCTAGTTATTATCTGTATTTGATGAAATTGACACATTTGAACAGGATAAAATTTTGAAAAATAGTTAAGATTGAATCTTCTTCAATCACATACAATTGCTTTTATTTCCCATCATAAAGATTTAATATATTTAACTCAGTTCACATAGTCTTCTAATCTTTCATTTTTAATTTCTGCAAAATAAATGTTCTTTCTTAGTTCATAGCTTCTAAATACCATTATTCAGTATTGATTTATTCATCTTTTTCATAAAAAAGTACAATCTATTATCAATACTGTACTTCTAGGAAATATTTCTTTTTTTTAAATTCCACTGAATCTATCTTTTTCTTTATTGTTCTTCAAGTTAATGAATATTTCTCTCAAAGTTCTTCATATGTTTGCTTTCAATGAACATATAAATTATATATTTTATTGTTAGTTAATATTTTTACTCTAGTCTTATTTTGAAATATATGTTTACATATTTTACATTTGTAACTTTGTTTTCAATTTCTTGCTCAATCTTTTTTTGTTTGTAAACTATTACATTTTGGGCATTTTTTATTCATACAAAATAAAAATTAGTTAATAAGTCTCTCTATAATAATACTTATTAACTAATTTAGCCACAGATTTTTTTCCATTAGGTCAAAAGATTTAGTTTTTTAAAACTAAATCTTTTTTATTTTTGAATTATAATTATGCTCAAGATCATCCTCAAATTATAGAATTTACAACAAAACTAACTATAGAATTAGCTAGCCATATAACAACTAGACCTATAAGAGCTTGAGTAATAACTGTTCTTCATTTTTTTACTTTTTCTTCAGCTCATCCAGCTGTAAGTATCATAAATCATCCCCATAAAGCATATACAACTGCTACTAAATATAGAAATCATATACCTCTTGTTATAAGTGTCTGAACTGCTACATCAGCAGGATCTTGAGTTCATGCAATTCAAGGATCAACTTTATTTGGAAAAAACTCTGCATTTACATAATTTAAACCAAAAAAAGAAAAACCAATTAAGCTAGAAAATATTTTTTTCATATTTGAATTATTAATAAATATAATTAACGAAAATTATTATATTATAACTTGTTTAAAAATCAAATTATTTTATTTTCTCCAAAACATTTTTCATATCTTCTTTTAACCTAGCCTCCAAAGTTATTTTTTTTCAAGTTCAGTAATGAGTAAATTCTATTTTAGAAGCATGAAGAAATTGTCTTGTGATTCAAAGTTCTTTTTGTAGATAATGATTAAGAGGCTTGTTTCAATAAGTCTTATCTCAGATTACTGGATGTCAGATATAAGTCAAGTGTACTCTTATTTGGTGCATTCTACCTGTTTTTATTTCTACTTCTAGTAATGAAAAAATCTCATTTTTATATTTTAATTCTTCTAAAACTTTATAATGAGTTATAGCTTTTAACCCATTTTCAGAAATCTGTACCTTATTTTCATTTTTAGCATTTTCTATTCTTTCGAGTTTTTTGTCTATTATTCATTCTTTTTTATCTAAACTTCCAGAAACTAAAGCTAGATAATATTTTCTTATATTTTTATGATTTTTAAAATCTTCAACTAGACGAGTAAGTATATCTTTTTTCTTTGCGATTATCACAATTCCGGAAGTATCTCTATCTATTCTATGAGCGAGACTTGGCTTAAATGTAAGACTATTTAGTTTGTCTCATAGATAATCTTGCACTTGGCTAATCAAGTTTGTTTCTTTTGTCTTATGATCACCAGGATGTACATTGATTCCTGCAGGTTTATTTACAACAAGCAAGAAATTGTCTTCAAAAACTATATCTTTTTTATCGAGTCTAACCCCGGGGTTTAGTAGTAACCCCGGGGTTTTAATGATCTCTTTTGAAAGTTGATCAAAATCATCATCAAGTAAAAATATTTTTACTTCATCTCAAATCTGTAGTTTATATTCGTTATCCTCTCTCTTTTTATTAACTTTTATTTTATTAGTTCTATTTAGTTTGTACAAAAGACCTCTTGTAGCTAGAGGTAAAAGCTTTTTCAAGAACTTATCAAGTCTCTGATTTGCATCGTTTTCTGTGATTTTAAATTGTTTCATAGTTATTTTAATATATTAAAAAGTTCTGGAAAGTTAGAAATAATCTTATGTGGTTTTCATGTTTCTAGTAATTCTTTGTCGTGATAGCCAAAATCAACAGCAATAGTTTTAACTCAAACCTCATTTGCTTCAAGTATATCTCATAAAGTATCAGTTACAAATAAACATTCATTAGAGTTTAATTTGTGTTTAGAAAAAATATGCTCAAACTTGGCTATTTTTGATTTATGGAATTCATAGCATAGTATATCCCCAAAAGCATGATGAATTTGGTTGTTTTTTAAGTATTCTGTCACATTTCTTGTTCATCCAGAACTTATTATATGTAAAGAATAGTTTTTACTTAATTCTAAAATTGTATTTTTGATTTTTTTATCAATTTCAAGAACAGAATATTCAGAATAAATGTAATTAGTATATCAATCCCAGTCAGCATTTTCCATTTTTCCATTAGTATTACTAAAAATACTTCAATTAGACAAGTCTTTAAGATCCTGTTTAGAAAAATCAATTTCAAAATATTCTTCAATTTTATTTCTATGAAACTCAAAAGTATCATGTATAACTCAATCAAAATCAAAAATAAGTGCTTTCATAAGATAATGCTTAATTACAAATATTAATTTTATTTTATTGAAAAATAATGAAATGTAAATTGAAAATATTTTCTTAATTATCCTTCTTCCTAAATCCCAAAGCCTCCAATATATGCGGAGTTTTGATATCTTCACATCACTCTAAATCAGCTATTGTACGACTTAGCTTCAATATCTTGTAATAACTTCTGGCTGATAAATCTAGATTATTGACAGCTTGTTTTAGTATAGTTTCTGATTCATCACTTAAGCGACAGTATTTTTCTATTTCTTTTGATCACATTTCACTATTAAAAGTGTGTTTTGTTCAGGTAAATCTTTTTAGTTGCATAAGTCTGGCTTTTTCTACTTTTTCCTTAATCGTTTTTGAAGTTTCTCATTTTGGCGCATTTTTTCCAAATTTCTCTGTTTCTACTTTTGGTACTTCTATAAATATATCAATTCTGTCAACTAGGGGTCAAGAAAGTCTGGCTCTATATTTTTCTATATCTTTAGCACTACAAATACATTGCTTTTTTGGATCAGTCATAAATCCACAAGGACAGGGATTCATAGCTCCTACAAACATAAATTTAGCAGGATAAGTGTATGTAGAATTTACTCTATTAACTGTGATATTACCATCTTCAAGTGGTTGTCTAAGTACCTCTAAAACTGTCTTTTGAAATTCTAAAACTTCATCAAAAAATAATACTCATTTATGAGCTAGGCTTATTTCACCTGGCTTAGCATTTCTTCATCATCCTATGATACTTATACTACTTGCTGTGTGATGAACTGTTCTGAAAGGTCTATCTATGATTATTGGATTATCAATCGTTAAAAGCCCTGATATACTGTATATCTTTGATATTTCTATAGATTCTTCTAAAGTCAAATCTGGAAGTATAGTCTTGAGTGCTTTGGATAGCATAGTTTTTCAGCTTCAAGGAGGTCAACTCATTATGATATTGTGTCATCATACTGCTGAAACTATCAATGCTCTTTTTGCAAATTCTTGGCCGATTACATAAGAAAAATCATATTTTTCAACTTTTTCTTTTCTCAAACTTTTTATATCGATTTTTTCAGCTATTTCATACTCTTTTTTTAAATTTAATATATCTATTAGATCAAGTAAACAATCAACTCAAATAACTTCTATTCAATCTACAATTGATGCTTCTTTTATATTTTCTTTTGGGATAAATATCCTCTTAAATCAGTTTTCACGGGCTCAAATTGTAGCAGGAAGTATTCAAGAAACTTTTCTCAGTTTACCATCAAGGGCCAATTCTCATAAAAATATACTTCATTCTATCAATTTTTTTTCAATGATTACTTCATCAGATAATAGGATTCAAATAGCAATAGGCAAATCAAAACTAGGGCCTACTTTTCTTATGTCAGCTGGAGCTAGATTTACTGTGATTCTAGTTGTTGGAAGCTTTGCTAGACTTGATTTTAAAGCACTTCTTACCCTTTCTTTGCTTTCTTGGATTCATTGATCGGGAAGTCATACTATAGTGAAGCTTGTCATTCAGAAATTTATATCTACTTCTACATCGATTATGGTTCATGAAAGTCAGTTTAGAGCTATTGATTTTACGAGGGAAAACATAGAGATTAAATTAAAATGTAAAAGTAAAACTTTGTCATTCTGAATGAAATGAAGAATCCCTTGAACAAGGTATTGTTAATATTGCAATGCTAAAGGGATCCTTCGCTTTACTCAGGATGACAAAATAGTAACATAAAAATGATTATATCTATATACGAATTATATGCAAATTATTTTTTCTTGATTTTTTTATACATATAAATAACATATAGACAATATAATTTTATTATTTTATTTTTATACTTATGTATTTATCAGATGTGGATATAAAAAAAGCTCTTGAATCAAAAGATATAGTTATATCAGATTTTGATGAAAAGAGATTACAACCTGCTAGTTATGACATACTTCTTTGAAATAAGTTTCTGATAGTTAAAGGCTCTTCTACTCCTTATGTAGATCCAGTAAACAAGATATTACCAGAATATGAAGAAATTATTGTACCAGATGGGGAAGCTTTTATACTTCACCCAAATGAGACAGTTTTAGGTACATCAAAAGATTATTTTGGTTCAGATAAATATCTCGTTCAATTATGATGAAAAAGCTCTTTAGCAAGAATAGGTTTAGCAGTTCATAATACTGCATGACTTATAAATCCAGGGCATTTTTTAAATATTACTTTTGAACTTGGGAATTTTAGTAGAGTTCCTGTTATATTGAGACCAGGAATGGAAGTGGCTCAAATTCTTTTTTCTCAGATTTCAAGTCCTTGTCAAAAAGATTATAAAAAAATTTGAAGATATAAAGATGGAGAGGCCAATTTTGTGGCTTATGAGGAGAAGAAGTAGAGTGTATGTTAATTATTACTTCCATTTAAAAAAAATAAATTTGCAATTACAAAAATAATATGAAAAAATGAGTAATAAAATATAAATGAAATAATTATGTCTATAATGTAAAAGATGAAGTAGCTTTTTGAGATAAAGCTATTAGAGTTATTTGCAAATGAGCATGAATGAATGAGATATTTTCTCCTGAAGATTTAAATCTAGTTATAAATGAAATAATCCCGAGTTATATAGATATTAGATTAGACGAAAATAAAAATTCAAATTTACAAATAAGAATAAGAAAAGCAGATAAAGAAAAATTAAAAGAAATAGCTAAAAAAGAAAATTTATCAATTTCAGATTTAATAGTAAAAAAAATACTATTTTAAAATTATAAAAATCCCCTCTCAAAAATTTGACAAAACATATATTTATGTATATAATAATAAAGATACAAATTTTGCAGATTGAAGTATGAAGTGCAA